>JAOZSG010000046.1:4024-13621 GCA_029939785.1 Fidelibacterota bacterium
AATCTTTGTATTTCCCTTCAATACTAAAATTATATTTATTATCAACTTGTGATATCAATGTACATCTATTATCGTCGAGTATTTTCTGTGCTTTCCGCAGTATTGAGTTATCTTTAATATGATTATTAATAATCTCACTTTCTGAAAGAAAATCATATTGAGTAGTCATGTAAAATTCCTTTATAAATTCATAGTTGTTGATTTAATAAAAAACTACCGGTTTTTCAAAACACAATTTACTCTTGTATAACAATTTTTCAAATTGTTTAAAACGTTTCATTGCAATGAAACGTTTTTTTCTTTATCCTTTAAGTTTATATAATTCCTTTATAACTGAATTTTCATCTCTTCCAAAAATATCTACAAGTTTTTTATACTGTTCATATAATTTATTGTAAGATTTATTTTTTTCAATATTTGGTGTCACTACTTTTACTGGAGGTTCGACCATTTTTTCAACAGCATCAGAAATAGTTGAATATTGATCAGCAGCAACAGCACCCAAAACAGCTGCTCCAAGAGCACTTGCCTGTTCAGATGCAGAAATTTCAATTGGCAAACCAATAATATCAGCATATATTTCCAATAACATTTGATTTTTTGTCAAACCACCACCTGCACGTATTCGATCAATTTTCACTCCTTTTTCAGAAAAAAGTTCTATAATTACACGTGTTCCAAAAGCTGTTGCTTCAATCAACGCTCGATAGATTTCTTCTGGTTTTGTGTTCAATGTCAATCCCAGAATCATTCCAGAAAGATGAGCATCAACAAGTGGCGTTCTACAACCATTCCACCAATCAACAGCAAGCAAACCACTTTCACCAGGATTCAACTTTGATGCTTTTTCAGATAAAACATCATGAATGCTAACTCCACGTTCTTCTGCAATTTTTTGATATTCTGCTGGCACATTATTATTTACAAACCACCCAAAAATATCACCAACAGCTGCCTGTCCTGCCTCATAACCATAATATCCCGGTACGATTCCATCTTCTACAACTCCGGAAATCCCATCTACTAATACTTCTTTATCTGACATCAACATATGACATGTGGATGTTCCCATAATCATAAACATTGTTCCCGGATCAGAAACACCACCACCTATTGCTGCTGAGTGAGCATCTATTATTGGACCACCAACTGCTATATCACCACTAAGATTAAATTTTTCTTTCCATTCATTAGATAAGTTTCCAACTTTTTCGCCTGGTGCTACCATTGAACCACATAATTTATCATCATACAAGTTTTCAATAACTGGATTTAATGCTTTTAAATAATCTTTTGATGGATAGCCATCTTTTTTGTGCCAAGTTCCTTTATATCCTGCAGCACAAGCATTTCTTGTAAGTTCTCCGGTGAGACGCCATATTATCCAATCTGATGCTTCTACAAAATAATCTGCATTTTTATATATTTCCGGTGCTTCATCAACAATTTGCATCACTTTTGGAATTGCCCATTCTGAAGAGATAATATTTCCATATCTTGGTAAAAATGCTTCTCCCCTTTTCTCTGCAACTTCATTAGCGAAATCTGCCTGTTTCTGTGCAGCATGATGTTTCCATAATTTTACCCATGCATGAGGATTTTCTTTGTACTCATCTGTCATACACAATGGTGTACCATCTTTTTTCACAGGTAATATTGTACATGCAGTAAAATCAACACCAATTCCCACAATTTCTATTTCATCCTGATTAACCTGTTTCAAAACTTCTGCTATTGTTAACTCTACAGCATTTAAATAATCAATTGGATTTTGTAATGCCCAATCATTTGGAAGTTTTTTATCACTCCCCGGTAAATATTCATCTATTACGCTATCCCTATATTCATATGTTGCAACTGCATCAATTTTTCCAGTTTCAATATCAACCAAAACTGTTCGTTCTGATAATGTCCCATAATCTAGACCTAATACGTATTTTTTCATTTTATGTCCTTTCTTATTATTTAGGCTATAGGCTGTAGGTGTTTAGGCTATAGGTAATTAATCAACCTACGATCTGGCTTACCTATAGTCTACAGCCTATCGACCTACAGCCTATTCCCCTACAGCCTAATCCTCAAACTAACAATCTTCTTTTTCCCAATACTCAATTTCACACTATTATTTTTCACATCGAGTTCCTTAATAAGAAGTTCTTCCATTGTAATGATTTCAACTTTTTTGATTTCTATACCAAAATTTATATTACATTTTATTTCACTATTTTTGGGATTATAAAGTCTAAGAATGTATCCATCATTATCTTCAGCAAGTTTGAAAGCACTTACTTGAGCACCAGCAGGTTCAATATTCAAAAAACTCATATCAGAAGACACTTCACCATCTGAAACTCCAGCCTGAATCGGAATTAATGGAGCAGTAAAAACTTCTGCAACTCCATGTACATTTGCTTCACTCCAATCAGATTCATGAGGATAAATAATATATTCAAATTCATGATGTCCAGGAGATTGCGATTTTTTCATTTCCGGGTGAGTTTCCCATCTATAACTTACAGTTGTGAGATTTATTTCATACGCTCTTAACAATGTAATACCAATTGTTCGTTCAGCATCATCACTAACCTGATATTCACGTAAACCTTTATTGATAATTGCTAATCCGTTTTTTCCATCGCTTAAGTCAACAAAACGTTGCATTGGAAATGTTGCATTTGTTCCACCAAACCAAGGACTTGATTCAGTATATTCGATTTCTCTTTCCACAACATCAAATGGTGTTTCAACATTACATACATTTGTATTTTTGAGATGTGTTGGAAACATTACACGTAATCGATGATTTTCAGAAACATTATCAAAACTTGTTTTTACTTCAACATATTTGCTATCTTTTTTCAAAGTAATTAACGATGATATTTCGATTTCTGTTGTAGCATCACTTCGTTTCGTACTACTGCTAATTCCGTCGAGACGTTGCCATTTATCTTCACCATTACCATCAATTCCTGATGGAATAGTCATTCTGTAATTGATACGATAAGTTGTCTGATTTGCACCATTTTCCATTAACGCAACAGAAACAAATTGAGAATGCGATGTAATGATTTCATCCATTGTAGGTTCAATATGCATCCATGCATGTCCGGCTTCACCACTATCTTCAAAATAATGTAATCCGGAATATACATTTCCTGTTTTTTTGTTCTTTATAGTCAATGTACCGTCAGATTCAATGTGAACATGGATATGTTTATTTTCCATTGCATTGCTACCACAAACAAGTCCTTTACTGTTTTTATCTTCAGCATTTTTCAATATATAAGTTGTATATCCAAAAGCAGGAATATCTTTGGCTTCAAAACGAACAATTAGTTGTTCAGTATTCATCATCAATGTTGCTTCTCTTGGGTGATTTACTACTACAAAGTTTGGTTTTCTGCTACTGATTTGTAATGGGAAAATTTCTTTTGTATTGATTTTTTCTAATTCATAATTACCAGATTTTTTTTCAATCGGAACTTCAATCACAGCAGTAATAACTTCTGTTCGTGGAGTTGGTGACGAATTATAAACAGTAACAACAACATCATTATTATCTGTTTCAATTTTGATATTTGCTTGTAGATATTCCAAACTTCTTCTGATAATAGAATTTGTAATATTTTCTACTTGTTGAAGTCTATTCATCATATCATTTTCAATATCATCAACACCACTTCCGGCAATACTATCATGTGCATGACATTTCAATAATGTTTTCCATGCAATTTCAAATTGTTTTTCAGGATAATCATGTCCCAAAATATTTGCAAGTACTGCAAATGGTTCTGCCTGACGTTGTAATTTATATTCAGCAATTGCATTTTTATATTTCATTCTTGAACGACTGGAAACTACATCACTATATAAATGAACTCTTCCATTTAATAATTTTGGTGTTCTACGTTCGCCTTTTAAAACTCTAAGATCTTTTGCTTCTTCTTTGATTTTTGCCATTACTTCCGGTAATGAACTATGCATAATTTCAGCATCATCGAGATATTTTTTTGCAGATTCGATAAGTTTCAATTCTACTTCATCTGCAATACTACTGTCATGTCCACTCATAAAAATCAATTTATTTGTTGTACAAACTGCTTTTTCTGCTTCAAATAATGCTTTCACGGATTTTTCTAAAACCGCTTCATCAAAATATGATTTCTCTTTAATAATTGAAAAATGATTATAACGACTTTCATCATTTGCTATACGAAATGAAGTACCATCCTGCTGCCAATCATAAATTCTTTCTGCACTTGTTTTTCCTTTGATTACCGGTCTATAAACATTGTGATAAAAATTATATCTCGCTCCGGAACTTATTTGTGAAGCCAAAACCTGACTACCGTCTGCTGCTTCAAAAATGAATTCATTTTCAACCTCATCATGTGAAAGTCCATGATAAAATAACATAGTATCTATTCCAAAACCCTTATATAATTGTGGCATCTGCGAATTTTGACCATAACCAAATGGAGTATATCCTACCTTCATAACACCCCCGAAGGAGTGTGCAACCTTATGTCCGATTAATAAATTCCTAACTAAAGATTCACCATTGATAATGAAAGTTTCCGGATCTGTGTACCATGGACCAAGTAATAATCTTTTGTTTGCCACATGTTTTTCGATACGTTCTCTGTTTTCCGGACGTACCTCCAAATAATCTTCAACCGGAACTGTCTGCGAATCAAATAAAAATGATTTGTATTCTGAATTATTATCCAAAATATCTAATAGTTTGTCGATCATTTCAACCAACATATATCGAGTTTCCTGATAATTTGAAAGCCACTCTCTATCCCAGTGAGTGTTTGATACTACATGAATTTCATATTTTTTTGCCACTAATTTCTCCTTTTTTTGCCCGCTAATTACGCTAATAAACGCGAATTCTGTTATATTTATTCGTGTTATCCGAGTGATTAGCGGGAAATATTTTTTATTTTATCTCAAACTTTTCTATCAATCGAATATCTCTTGAAGATGAACCAAGAATAATTTCAAATTCACCTTTCTCAGCTACCCAACTTTTTGCTTTATCATCATAAAATGAAAATGATCTTTTATTCAATTCCATTGTTACTGTTTTCGATTCATCAGGTTTTAGATCAACTTTTGTAAATCCTTTTAATTCTTTTTCTGGACGATCCAAACTTGATTGAATATCTTTCACATATAACTGAACAATTTCACTACCGGCAACTTTTCCAATATTTGTAATTTTTACAGAAACTTTTACAATATTATCTGTTGCCCAATTATCAGAAATTATTTTCATATCACTATATTTATATTTTGTATAAGATAATCCAAAACCGAATGGGAATAATGGTTTCACATTTTTGGAATCATAATAACGATATCCAACATACAATCCCTCTTCCATAACTGCTTTATCTTTATCTTTTAAATATGAATCAAATGCAGGATTATCTTCATATTTTACAGGAAAAGTTACAGGAAGTTTTCCTGATGGATTGTAATCTCCAAAAACAACATCAGCCATAGCGTTTCCGGTTTCCTGACCAAGATACCAGGCCTGTATTACTGCCGGAACATTATCTAACCATTTTATCATTGTGATAGGAGTTCCACTATTGATAACTACAATAGTATTTTTATTTACTTTTGAAACAGCCTGAATCAATTCATCCTGAGCACCAGGCAGGTCCATATTTTCTCTATCAAATCCTTCGCCTTCCCAATCAGGACTCATACCAACAAATATCATTGCAACATCAGCCTTTTTTGCCAACTCAACTGCCTTTTTATCAAATACTTTTGCAGGTTTTTCCAATTGCCATTCAAGATGTACACTGGCATTATTTCCACCTTCATAATATTCAACCATGATATCATATTGTTTATCTTTTTCAACAACAACTTCAGCACTTTTCAATTTTGGCCCATGCATTCCCCAATTATTAACAACAAGCAAACCATCAATATAGAGATAACTTCCATCATTACTATTTGTACCGATACGGATTCTACCAGTTTTGGGAGCAGTCAATTTTCCAGTCCAGCGAGCAGAAAATTTATCAGGATCAATTTTTGGATCAGGAGCATTTTGTCCCCAATTAAAATCGATATTTTCATCTATTCTGGTTACAACAGGATCACCTGACATTTTTTGATTATTAAAATACTCTGCCTTTAGACCATGTTCTCCATCTTTTGCATCAGGAGGAGTAAGATATTCAGAACCAATAATTGGAAAATCTGTTGCAGTAATTTCAGTTCCTTTATTATATAAAAGTTCAACATTATCGCCTAATTTATTTTTCAAACCATCTATTGGAGATACAGAATAAAATGGAATAACTTCAGAACTTCCACCACCACCAACACGATTGATAGCAGCATTTGGTCCAATTACAGCAATTGTTTTAATTTTATTTTTATCTAATGGTAAAACACTCTTGTCATTCTTTAACAATACAATTGCTTCACGTGCAGTTTGTGCTGCAATTTCACGATGTTCAGGAGTATCAATTTCACCTTTTGGTAATGTAGTTGAATCTTCGAAAGCACCAATTTCAAAATAAACTGTCAGAATATTTTCAACTTTATCATCAATTTCTGATTCAGTTACTTTACCATCTTTTACAGCTTGCAATAATTTATCATTGAAATATTTTGGTTTACCAGGCATTTCCAAATCCATTCCAGCTTTTGCCGGAGCAACTGTAGAATGAGTTGCATCCCAGTCAGACATTACAAAACCTTCAAAGCCCCATTCTGTTCTCAAAATATCTGTCAATAAATATTTACTTGCCGTACAATGTTCACCACGAAAACGATTATATGCAGCCATTACAGTCATAGGTTGAGTTTCTTTTACCACCATTTCAAATGCAGGCAAATAAATTTCACGTAATGCTCGTTCGCTCAACTCTGCACTATAACTTCCTCGTGAAGATTCCTGATTGTTCAAAGCATAATGTTTCAATGATGTCGCCACTCTTTGAGATTCAACACCATTTACAAAATTGATTCCCATTCTTCCTGAAAGAAATGGATCTTCGGAATAACTTTCAAAATTTCGTCCACCAACTGGAATACGATGAATATTCACACAAGGTCCCAGTAAAATATCACAATCTTTTGCACGTGCTTCTTTACCAATAGCAACACCGATTCGATACATCAAATCTTCGTTCCATGTGGCAGCCATTGCAACTCCGGTTGGAAACGCTGTTCCTGGTTTATCACCAACACCATTTGGTCCGTTTAACATCTCTAATGAACGAATTCCAAGACGTTCAACAGCACTGCCAGCCATGCCATCTTTACCACCAAGCAATTTGATTTTTTCTTTTAATGTTAAACGAGAAGTCAAATCAGCTGCACGTTCTCTGTCAGACAAATTTGGATTTTTATATTTTTCCGTTGTTGAACAGGAAAACATAATCAATACAATTAACATAAATAAAATTACTTTAAGTCTCATTTTTTATCCTTTTTTTTATAAGGTAGAATTATTTTGATCTTTCTTCTTTATTAACATTCTGCTAATAATTATTCTGCCTTTTTCTGATATTTCTCAACAATCTCACGAATATCATATGTAAATTCAGTCCACTTCTTTTCCCAATCCTCTTCATTCTCTTCTGAATAATCATAAAATTTTGTTTTTGTATCAACTTTTTCCTGCATCAATTTTGGTAATTCTGCAGTATTAGCAAGTTTTGGAAATAGATCTTCCATAACTTTTGCATAAATAGGAAGTCCGGTAATATCCATCCAGCGGAAAGGTCCACATAGTGCTGCCCACCATCCAATATCATTCCTAAAAGAACGATCAACCGTCTCCACATCTGCAACTCCTGATTCTACTAAATAAATTGCTTCTCTCATCATTGCATACATCAAACGATTTGAGATTAATCCAGATATATCATAATTCAGAACAGTAGGTTCTTTTCCACATCTTTCACCAATATTGCATGCGATTTGAACTGCTTCATCATTTGTATCTTTTGCTCTGGACATTTCAAGATATTTTGTTATTTCAGCAGGTTCAGCCCAATGCATTCCAATAAATCGTCCTTTATGCACTAATTGCTCCTGCAATAGTGACAACGATAATCCTGATGTATTACTGGCAATTACTACATCTTCCCCGATTACAGATTCCAATGTTTTGTAAATACTACGCTTTAATTCCAATGACTCGCCAACAGTTTCAATAATAAATTCACTATCGCCTAACTTTTCAACGGAGTTAACATATTGAAAACGTTCCTGCCAACCCTCAACTTCTGAAGCAGCAATTATATTTCGATCAATTAAATTCTTCATACTTTCAGCAATATGTTTAATAGTCTCTTGTTCACGAGTTGCTGTTCTACTATATGCAATTACATTGAAGCCATAAGTAATTAAACAACTGGCAATTCCTTGTCCCATCAGTCCTAAACCAACTAAACCGATAGTGTTTATTCCATTTTCTGATTTCATCATAATACATCCATTTTTTTAGCTATTAAATTTCACAATCTGACCAAATAATTTAAAATTCGATCTTATTAATCTTCTATTAAACTAATTCTCACAGTTTTTACGCCAGTTATTCTTGTATTAGCAGAAGCTTTATAAAACTCTGTAGCATCACCTTCAATTTTTGCAAAGATATTTCCCACAACAGGACCTTCAGCCATTGTAGGAGTGGCATCTTTATCATAAAACCATGCTATTTCAGAAACATCATCATCTAAACCATAGTGGTCATCCTTATTTAACCAGATATATATAAGATCTCCAGTTTCTACTGAACAAGTTGCTTTTTCTCGACCAATTTTAATATCTGTAGAAAGTAACATTGCTACTTCACTACCAGAATATCTGGCATGAGTTCCAATACTTTCCAATGGTAAATTTTTTATTAATTCACTACATGTACGAGGCATTTCTTCTTCTAATAATCTTGCTCTCGCTGTAATGTTTTGTTCAACGAATTTTAATTCTATGTATCTTGGCATTTTAATTTCTCCTTTTTTTCTCTATGACAGAATGATTACTGACAGAATAATAATAAAAAATTTATTGTTCTTCTCAACAGAGCCTTCTTATCATTATGTCAAAAATTATTATGTCTTTCTTATTGTTTTGAAAGTAATTTTTCGTTTATTGAAATTTACCCATTGTATTGCTTCAAGATCTACATAGTGTAAAAATCTTTTCATATGTTCTTCATAATATTTAAAATCTCTACTTATTGCTGTAATTTTAAAAGCTGTTTTAGAATTTAAAAGATGTACTTTCTGTTCGCCTAATTTTATACCTTCATTAACAACAATAAGATTATTAATTACCTTTTCTACACCACCACGAAAATAACAAATTGCATCATAAAATAAATTCAAATCTAAAAAGACACCCCAATCTTTTATTAAGTCATTCATCATTTTTTTAAACCATATTGCATCTGAATCTAAATCCAACCAATAAGTATAATTTATATCGAAATTGTACCTGTCTGTTTTATCTATGGAAGTTGATATGAACCTTTTCTTAATAGACATAGTTTTAAAATTAATTAACTGCCCATGATGTAATTCCAGTAACATCAAATAATTAATAATTTGT
>JAOZSG010000340.1 GCA_029939785.1 Fidelibacterota bacterium
GGAGCAGACGAGCGAACGTAATGACTCTCGCAGAATGGATGGAGTTCCGGTTTGGAAGTGATAAAGAAGGACAGTTAGCGAGATTTATTACGGCTGTTACTTCTATAATTATGACTGTTGCTATGGTTACTTATTTTGCAATAGGGGGTGGAAAATTTCTCGGAACTTTCCTTGGTATTCCGGATCTTTTGGGATTACCTTCTCATTTTTGGGCTGCTGCAATTTTAATTGCTCTTGCTACAATTTATACAGTTGCTTCCGGATTGTATGGAGTAATTTGGACTGATGTATTCCAGGGGATTTTAATATTTATGGCTATTTTTTATGTTGCTGTAAAAGCTTTCTCTATTGATTTGCCTGAAGAATTTCTGGTATCGATGCCTATTAAAGAATCTGCCGGAGGAGGTTTTAAAAATTATTTGACCTCATTTTCAGATTGGACAAGTATTGTGCCGAAATGGAATCTTAATATTGCTTCAGAATCAACATATTCTATGTATAATCTGTTTGGTATTGCTGTATTATTCTATTTATTCAAAACAATTATTGAAGGTAGTGGTGGAACCGGTAATTACATGATCCAAAGATATTTCGCAGCAAAAAATGACAAAGAAGCCGGACTACTTTCATTATTCTGGACTTTCTTACTTTCGTTCAGATGGCCATTTATTGGTGCTATGGCAGTATGGGGAGTTTCTCTGGCTGGTCAAATAACTGATCCGGAAATGGTTTTACCTGCTGTTGTTGCTACCTTACCTATAGGTATAAAAGGTTTTTTGGTTGCGGGTTTAATGGCTGCTGCAATGTCAACTTTTGACTCCACGGTAAATGCCGGTGCTGCTTATTGGGTTAAGGATATTTATCTGGAACATATTAATCCAAATGCAGATCATAAATTAAAAATGAAACATAGCTATATTGCTTCAATTTTAATTGTAATTGCAGGTTTGATTCTCACCTTATTTATTAAGAATATTAATGATATCTGGGGCTGGATAACTATGAGTATAGGTGCAGGAATGATTATTCCTCAACTTGTTAGGTGGTATTGGTGGAGATTAAATGGATATGGTTACGCTATTGGTATGGCTACCGGAACTATTGCTGCTATTGGATGGAAACTGTTAGCACCGGAAGGAACTGAAGAGTATTTTGCATTCATTTTTTCTGCCGGATTATCGTTAATTGGTACTATTATTGGAACCCTGTTAACAGAACCAACAGATGATAAAGTACTTGAAAATTTTTACGAAAAAACTCAACCATTTGGATTTTGGGGATATATCAGAGAAAAATTCCCAAAAGAATTTATAGCAGATGTTAAAACTGAAAACAGAAGAGACATTTTTTCTGTTTTTATGGCAGTACCATGGCAAATCTGTTTGTTCCTTATGTGGATGATGCTAATCATGAAACGCTGGGATAATTTTATTGTGACATTAATTCTAACAGTTATTTTGTCAATTACACTCTATTTTTCATGGTTCAGACATTTATCAGTTTCAGTTAAAAAGAATAAGTAATCAAAGGTAAAAAATGACTATTGTATCAGATGATCTGGTTAACAGACTTCAAAAATTAGGTTTTACAAATTATGAATCAAGAGCATATTTGGGATTGTTAAAAAATAATCCTGTAACAGGATATGAATTAAGTCAAATGGCAAATGTACCAAGATCTGTAATTTATTCAACATTAAGAAAACTGGAATCAAAGGGAGTTGTGATTTCTGTACATGAAAAACCTGCCAGATATATTCCATTATCTCCGAAGCAATTATTATCAAGGTTGGAATCAGATTTTTCTAAAAAATTAAATAACTTAGGTGACGAATTATTATCTTATGATGAAAAATCCAGTTCAGATGGATTTTGGAATATTCGTGGTTATAGTTCACTTTTGGAGATTTGTGAAACTCATATAAAGGATGCAAAAAAACAGATAATAATAAGTGGTTGGTCAAGAGAAATAGATATATTTCATGATTCTCTTTTAAAAGCGAAAGAGCGAGGAGTAGATATAGTTCTTTTTTCATTCAGTAAGGTAAATAAAAACTATGGTGATGTTTACACCTATAATATTGATCAGGAAAAATTATCCAAAATATGGGATCATAAAATTATACTTGTCACAGATTTCAATGATTTAATAATGGGACCGGCAAATGAAAATGAAGATGATCAGGCTATATGGACACAAAACGAGGCAGTTATGAAAATTGCTATCAATTACATTGTTTTGGATATTACTCTGTTTGGGCAAAGAATGAATGTTGATACTTCTGAAACAGTATTGAAAATTATGCCCGATCATATAGACCATCTGGATGAAATGATAGAAGAATCAAATAAATAGTGAATAATTATATAAAATTTTTAATAGCTATTATATTATTTGGAGTATTTTGTATGGCAAAACCAGTGCAATCATTATCAGGTAAATGGAAATTTAAATATGACAAAAAAAACATTGGTATTACAAAACAATATCAATCTTCCGGCTATAATAAGAATAAATGGCAAACTGTCAAAGTTCCTTCATTTTGGGGAGAGACAGAATATGATGGAACAGCCTGGTATGCTATCGACTTTGTTCTGAATGAAAAACTGGCTGTTTCAAAGAAATTAGGATTATGTTTTGAATCTGTTGATGATAATGCTGTAATATTTTTAAATGATGAAAAAGTCCATTATCATGAAGGTGCAAATATTAATTTTTTTGCTGATATTACTAAAAATATTCGAAAAACCGGAATTAATTCTCTGGTCATTCAGATAATAGATAATGGTGGTCCCGGAGGATTATGTGGTGCTGTAACAATAAAACCTTTTGAAAATCCTGATGAATTAAGAGTATCGGCTTTTCATGAATTTGAGGCAATAAAGTCTCCTGATTGGGTGAAAGATGCAATTATATATGAACTATATGTAAGAGCACATAGTGAAGAAGGTTCTTTTGAGAAAGTTACTGAAGATCTTGTTCGTTTGAAAAAATTGGGTGTTAATTGTATATGGTTCATGCCTATTTTTCCTGTAGGTCAAATAATGAAAAAAGGTCCTTTGGGTTGTCCTTATGCAATTGCAGATTTTAAAGAAGTAAACTCTGAATACGGCAGCAAAAATGATTTTAATAAATTAGTTACTAAGGCTCATTCTCTTAATATGAAAATTATTCTGGATATTGCATGTAATCATAGTGCATGGGATAATGTAATGGTAAAGAACTCTCCGGAATATTATACAAAAAATTCGGAAGGTAAAATTATTCATCCACTGGGAACAGACTGGACTGATGTTGCTGATTTCAATTATGATAATATGGCTATGAGAGACTATATGTGGGATGTTCTTGAATATTGGGTAAAGGATTTTAATGTTGATGGTTATCGATGTGATGTAGCAGAACTTGTACCCGATGATTTCTGGACAGAGGCTCTGGATAGATTGATTAAAATTAAACCTGATGTTTTGATGCTTGCGGAAGGTGCTCATCCCAGATTGCATTTGAATGGTTTTCACTTAACTTATGCCTGGGATTTACGATCTACAATTTATGATGTTTTAAATAATAAAAAATCTGTCTCTGATATATCAAAATTGTTGAAAAATAAAAGTTTTAAATATCCTAAAAATTTCTGTCAGATGAATTTTACAG
>JAOZSG010000341.1 GCA_029939785.1 Fidelibacterota bacterium
AAAGTGTGAAAAAATATTGAAATTTCTACCAATTCCTGAAGAAATCTTCGGAAGGGTGCAATTGTAGTGTATCTGTTAATTACCAAAATATCAGAGGTTTAATCTTTGAACTATTTAATTTTTCAAGCACCAGAGGTGCGTTCCTATTTGTAGAAAAATTGATTACTAATGTATTAAAGCACCTTTAGGTGCGGCTCTATTGTTGATAATGTGAAAAAAAATAGTACACGGATTGCACGGATTTAACAGATTTGTGTGGATTTGGTGTAAACGATTGTTTGAGTTTCTGACTGTCATTTGAAAGATTCTTAAAAAGTCAAAAACTAACCATTGATTTCGCAAAAAACTGTAACTGTCTGGTTAAAAAAAACATTCTACGCGATCTCCGGGCTCTGCGGTTTAAAATATTTTCTACGATTTATCATTTCATGAAAAACATTTTTTTGCTGTCTGAAAATTGTTTGGTTTCAAGTTTATATAAATAAACGCCGGATGGTAAGTGTTTACCGAGTGAGTTTATCCCATTCCATTTATATATATAATTACCGGCTTCTTTAGATTCATTTACTAAAACATCAACTTTATTACCTAATAAATCAAAGATAGAAATCATTACGTGAGTATGTTCCGGAATACTATATTTAATTGATGTTGATGAATTAAAAGGATTAGGATAATTCTGACTTAAAGAATAGGATTCGGGAATTTTATTATCAGGAGTTTCATTAATTTCTGTCGAAGTTCCTGTTACATTTATTAATCCTTCTTTGTATTCAATTACAGGAATAGAATCAGCAGTTAGTATTAGCATATTTACAGAATACAATCCAGGAATATCATAAATCCATGTTACATTATTTCCTTCATCATCCCATGTACCGTCACTGTTAAAATCCCATTTCCGGTCAATAATTCCATCGATTTTTGAAGTATCTGTAAAATCAACACTCAACGGATAATCACCAGTTTCAACTGAAGATGTAAAACCTATATCAAATTGTTGATTTTCATTTTGGAACTCGTATGCACCAATGTCCACCTGAGTTTCTGCATACCAACGTGGATTTCCTGCCAGATCTTTCAAATCGTTTGGATTGATATCGCCGGTAATCATAAGATTTCCATTGTTAATACATTGAGACCATTCACTTAACTCATACCCATTTTCAATAAATTCCGGTGATACATTAATATTTCCCAAATATCCCTGAAAATTTGGTTTGTCTCCTGTTATTTCCTGTAAACCATTTTGTAGATTGGAATATTCAATTAATAAATTAACATTACCATTACAACTAATTTCATTAAAATTTTCATTCCATATTATAGAGTTTGAAATATTTAAATTGCATTTCGTTTGTATAGAAATTAATCCATCAATATCAGAAGAAGAATAATTATTTGTTATTGTGGAATTATTGATATTTAAAGTTGAAGAATTACTCAACAAAATAATGCCGGTTTGATTTGCCATATTATTTGCAATCAAACAATTATTAATAGATATATCGGAATAAAAAGATGTAATACAACTTGCATAAGCATTATAAATATTGTTGTTATGTATTTTTGAATTCTTAATAATAGAGTTTTCAAATTTCAAATTAGAAAACCAAATACCCAGGGCAACACCAATATTATTTTCAAATGTGGAGTTTGATATTTCAAGATTTGTGCTTTTTATTGATTGAATACAAAAGTTTTTCTTAACATTCTTAAAATTGCAATATTTAAAGACTGATGAATCGCCATCACTTCTGCTCATATTAAGATTAATGCCATTCCATCCACCTGCTTCCGATTCCAGGTCTGAGAAACCTGTTGTATCTTTGATAGCAAAATAGATTGAATCATCTACAGTACCTATGGCATTTATTATACCTAAAATTTCGAGTTTATAATAATCTTCAAACAGAAGAGTTGTACCCGGCATTATTGTTAATGTCACATTTTTTTCAACTTTCACGTCATCTTTTACTGTTACTATACCAGCATCCAGGATTCTGTCCGTTTCAATACTACCATATAATTCGTCTTTTTTAATCACTTCAATATAATTAGTTTCTATTTTTTGATATTCTGTAGAATCTCTGCTAACTATTAATGAAACTGTGAAATCGCCTGCTGTTTCATAAGTATATGTTGGATTTTGCTCTTCTGAATCTATTATACCATTATTATCAAAATCCCATTTCCATGCTGTAGGATTTCCTTCACTTAAATCTGAAAATTGTACAGTTAGTGGAAGAATGCCTTTGTTTTGATCTGATGTAAATTTTGCCATTTTACCATTAGGAGCAATATTTAAAATAATACTTTGACCATAATCAAACATCATGTCATCGATAGTAAAATAACCATTTGACGAACCGGACCAACCCCAATTAAAATGGAAAAATTCTCCAAGTTTCATCTGCTTTTGATAACCATCACAAATAAATGCATGTCCTCCATTTTCATCATTTCTCCCTGCATAATAAAGTGGACGTTTGGAATGAAGTTCAGATAATAATATTTTTTTCCAATTTTCATCAGAATATGCAGCACGATTGAGTTTTTTTATCTCAGATGAATAATCAAAATAAGTCTTCATTGCATTAGGAACATCTTCGGAATAGGCACCGGATGCATCAATACCATAATCCATGTTAACGGCTACACCACAATGATACATTAATGTTGCAACAGCATCAATTTGTCCTGATGTTGAGGTTTCATATATCTTTGAAGGCATATTTATCCAGTCATAATGAGTAGAATCGAAAAAAACAGATTGCATTCCATAATCTACATGTGTAAAAGTATGAGAGCCATTTCCCGAATCAGGATAATTATGATATTTCATTATTTGTCCCATAGCAGTAGCAACACAACCTACAAGAACATGATCATCAGAACTCAGAGTATCAATAGGACATAGAGCATTATAAGGATAATCCTGATCCCAGTTAGTAGAAATTATTGGATCAATCTGTTCATCCAGTATGATGGAGTTGTTTTCTATTTGTTGCCATTGATCAGCTGCAGGTGATTGCAATGATTTCTTATGAAATTTTGTTCTAAATTCTGATATTTGTTTTCTATAGTTTTGTAACAGAAGTTTTAAGCCTGTATTTTGATCATCTGGATTTATATTGTTTTGATAAGAATATCCTAATACTGGCTGCACATTATCATCGGCGGAGACAATTACGAAGCCACCATTTTCAAAATTAAATATATATAATGCAGGTTTATTATTAATGTTTTGAGTAATAACATCAGAAACAGTAAATGTTCTCTGCTTTGAAAGATTCGATGATTTTATCCAGTTTTTTGCAACGACTTCTGCTTTATCAATGCCGACATTTTTTGCATCTATATTTACTGTTGGTAAAAGTAAAAAGATTAAAGCATATTTAATAATTGTTTTCATTTTTATTCCTCAGAAATTAATTGTTGTACATAATAAATTTAGATGGAAATATACAAGAAATAATTATGAAAAAAAATATTATAGTAAATTCAAAATTATATGTGGTAGTGTTAAAAGTTTAGAACTACGCCGTTTAAAGTAAACAAATATCTAATTTTTGGAGTTAATAATTTTCTTCAAAACATTTTAAAAAAAGAGTTGCAGTTT
>JAOZSG010000342.1:0-1635 GCA_029939785.1 Fidelibacterota bacterium
TCCCTCAGTCCTTAACTCACACTCACTTTCGTTCGTTGTAAGTCAAGTTCTGAGAGGTTTTAAATAGGTTGAAAAATTGTTGTTTAACAAAAGATTTAAGATGAAATGAAAAAGCAGCCTTGACTTAAGGATTGGTATTGCGATAAGTATTGGAATTTCCCTCAGTCCTTAACTCACACTCACTTTCGTTCGTTGTAAGTCAAGTTCTGAGAAGCGGTAATGTTTTTTATTGACATTTGCCTATAGATTTAATACTTTATCATCACTATTTGCAGAGTTTATGAAAAGAATAAAAATGAACAGTAGCATTATTAATAAAAAAGAAAACGGTAATTAAAACTAATTTTTAATTCCTAATTTTATTACTATTTCCTAAACCTAGTATTTGAATACTAACATTTATAATATTGGAGATAATTAATGGCAAAACAAAAAATTTTAATAATTGATGATGAACAAAGTATCCGTGAATCCATAGAAATGGTTCTTGAAAGAGAAGACTATGATCTTCATTTTGCTCTAAATGGGAAACAAGGATTAGAAATGATCGCTGATATTAGACCTATTCTCGTAGTTCTTGATTTAAGAATGCCTGAAATGAGTGGTCTTGAATTATTATCAAATATTGATAAAAATATCATTAATCCTGATTCAATTATAGTATTATCAGGACATGGAACTGATAAAGACATACGTGAATGTTATTCATTGGGTATAACAAATTTTATTTCCAAACCATTTAATTCCTATATTTTTCGTGGTACAGTAAATAATCTCATAACACTACTGGATTATAAAAATAATCTTGAAAAAAAAGTTACTGAACAAACAATTGAACTACAAAAAGCAGTAGAAAAAATCACTGAATTAAATGATGAAACATATCAATTTTTAAGATTTTTATCACATGAAATGAGAACACCTTTAAATTGGATTCAAGGCGGTACAGTGCTTATGTCTATGGAAGATCTGGGTGATTTTGAAAAAGAATCTGTTGATATTATTAATAAGGGTTTTGACCAACTATTGAAATTAAATGATGATTTTTTGGAGTATATGACTTTTGCAAAAGAAAAATTAGATTTAAAAATTTCAACAGTTTCATTATTTGAAATCATTAAAAGTATTATACAATCAAAACAAACAAAATTAGTAGATTTACAAATAAAAATTGAAAATAAAGTTTCAGATAGTTTTAAAATTCAAGCTGACCACATATACCTTACTAACTTATTATTAATTGTCATTGATAATGCTATTATGTTTTCCAATAAAGGTGGAATTGTTAGTATCAATGCAATGGATAATAATAATAAAATATTATTAGAAATATGTGATAGTGGAAAAGGAATCAAACAAAAATATCTTGATCAAATATTTAAACCATTTAATGTTGATAATTATGATCGTCAAGAGAACGGGTTTGGGTTAAACTTACCAAAAGCAAAAATAATTGCCGATGCACATGGTTGGAAGTTTTGGGCTGAAAGTGCCGGTGAAAACAAAGGAACAAAATTTATCCTGGAAATATAACCCAATCCTTGAGTTAAGAATGCGAATTTGCAAAATGTGTGAAATTGATAAATGGACTGTAAAATATATGTTTGAAAGAAGATTTTTGGAGTAATAAAAGAG
>JAOZSG010000342.1:1735-3619 GCA_029939785.1 Fidelibacterota bacterium
TCCCGTCCTTAACTCGCCCTCACTTTCGTTCGTTGCAAGTCAAGTTCGGGGATTATTTTTTCCAACTATCAGCCAAAGCAATTTTCAAAGCCTCAAGTGCGGCAATATATCCAAAAATCCCGGTTATCATTGGCAAACTTCCCATGGGTTTTCTTAATCTGCCATTATCATAAAAATTAGGTTCTGTAGTTTCTGAGACAGTATCTTTACTGACTAATTCAGTGGAATATACACAGTGAATTCCTTCATAAATATTTCGATTACGAAGACGTTTACGGACAAATTTTGCTAATGGACACATAATAGTTTTAGAAATATCTCCTGTTGTGATTTTCGATGGATCCGTTTTTCTTGCTGCTCCCATGCAGGAAACGATTTCCATTTTCCTGGTTACTGCTTCATAAAGAATATTCACTTTGGGATTTAATGAATCTATTGCATCAACAATCACATCAGTTGGATTTGCAAAAACTTCATCAAAAGTATCAGCATGACACAGAGTGTTGAACACTTCCACATTTATACCCGAATCTATCTGTTTGATTCTTTCCTGTGCTGCAATCGTTTTTAGTTTACCAAGATTTGGTTCAATTGCAAAAAGTTGTCTGTTAAAATTACTTTCTCCAATCTCGTCAAAATCAACAATTCTCAATGTTCCAACACCACATCTGGCCAAAGATTCCACTACATGTGAACCAACAGCACCAAGTCCGATAACTGTAATATTTAATTTATGAAGTTTTTTTACTGCCTCTTCACCAAGCAATAGTTCTGTTCTGATATGTCTTTCACTGTTTATTGGCATTAGTATTTCCTTAGTAAATATTGAAAAAGATTCCCGCGAAAAACGCTAAAAAACGCAAAATATATATTACTTTATATTCTTTAAGTATCCTTTATAAAATTTTCACTATTAATAATTAGTTGTTTCCTCAGATTTTCATTTGATATATTTCTGATTTTTGCGATTTTTTCCAATACAAAAATAAGATTTGCAGGTTCATTATAATTTCTATTTTTACTTTCATTTTTTTGTAATAAATATGGCGAATCAGTTTCTATTAATAATTTATTGTCTGGGATAATATTTATGATTTCTGAAAATGATTTTTTTTGATTATCCAGAATTGTACAGGAAAATGAAAAAAATGTATTAGTCATTTTTATCAAATGCTGAGTTATCTCCAATGAACATGAAAATGAATGAAACATGATTTTTATATCTGTAAAATTTGAAATAATTGGCAATAATAAATGCCAGGCTTTTAGATTATGAATACAAACAGGACGATTAAATTCCCGAGCAATTTCCAATTGTGTAATCAAAATATCTTTTTGTTCCGCAATTGTATCTTTACAAAAATGTAAATCCAACCCAATTTCACCTACTATACATTCTGTATTTTCTGTTAATATATCTGCGAATTTGTCTGTCCAGTTTGCAGATAATGTTTTTATTTCCCAGGGATGAATCCCAACAGCAGGAATTATTTGTGGATATTTGTTATGCAAATTCAAAACAGATTGCCAATCGGATTCTGAAGTTCCACAGCATAAAAATTGATTTATCCCTTTCTTCTTTGCTTTTTGAATAACATCTGAAAGATAAGGAAATATTTGTTTATCCTGTAGATGACAATGCATATCGGTAAGCATTTTTGTTCCTTTTAAAGATTTCTGTGCAACCTTCCGAAGATTTCCTCTGGAATTGCTTCAAATTTCAAGTTTTTCTAACACTCTTTGAAATAATCTTCACAAAGTTTGTTACATTTATGTTCAACTACTTTGTAGTTGGGATTTGAACTTTTTTGTTACCCCGAGTTTCACTCGAGGCTATTCATGTTTAGCCCTTTCAGGGCAGTATTGATACAGGAATTATTTCTA
>JAOZSG010000343.1 GCA_029939785.1 Fidelibacterota bacterium
TAACAACTCATGTAAAAAGAAAATATGGAGCAAATGCATGGCAAAAGATTTTAAATAATGCTACAAAAATTTCATTTCGTCATCCTTTAAACTTTTTTTCAGGTGGTTTGGATAAAGTAACTGGAAGAAACGTATCCCAAATCTATAATGATACTATGTTGGAATTAAAAAATTTATGGCAAAGTCAACTAGATAAACTAAACATTACGCCAGGAGAAATAATTTCACCTGATAATAATATTTACACAAAATATGAACAACCTTATATAAGTGACAGAAATGAAATATACTGTGTAAAAAGCGGATTTGCAGATGTCCCACAAATTGTGAAGATGACTGAAAAAGATGAGAATAAGATACTGCAAATTTCCTATGAATCAAAAAATTCCGGAGTCAGATTCAATGAAAACAAAATAGTATGGTGTGAAAACAAACAAGATAAAAGATGGAATAAACAAAGTTGGTCTAATATTATTGTTTATGATATTGATACAGGTATTTTATCACGTATCACAGAAAAAACGCGGTATTTTTACCCATCAATTTCTCAAACCGGAAAAATCGCGACAGTTGAATTCACAAAAACTCGAAAATGTAATCTCATTATTCTAAATTCTGAAAATGGAAAAATAATTGCTTCCATTCCATCACCGAATAATGATATGATTCAATATTCATCCTGGTCTGATGATGAAAATCACATTGTTTTTACAAGTAATGGCTTTAATGGAAAAGCGATGTATATACTGAATTTGAAGAAAAATAAGTTTTATAAACTGATCAATTATTCAAATGAAGAAATATTTCGTCCTGTTTTTTGGAAGGATTACATAATTTATGAGTCTGCATATTCCGGTATTGATAATCTCAATGCAATCCGTATTAATGATAAAAAAATATTTCAAGTTGCTTGTCGAGAAACCGGATGTTATAATCCTGTAGTTTCTCATGATAAACAATATATGGTTTTTTCTGAATATACTCCAAAGGGATATCAATTAATAAAAATGGAATTAAAACCGACAGAATGGATTCCACTGGATGATATTAAGATAAACAAAGTTGATTATTTTGAGCCTGTAATTGCACAGGAACAAAGGAAAAACATATTAATACAGGATTTGATTCCGAAAAAAAAATATGAAATAGGAAACTATTCCGGATTAACAAAATATTTTAATTTTCATAGTTGGTACTTTATGGGATATGAAAATAAAATTGAGGCAAATCTATATTCAACAAATATTCTCGAAACAATGGGAATTACTCTTAGTACAAAATATAATTACAATGAAAAAACTACTGATTTTTCAAGTACAGTAACTTATTTGGGATTTTATCCAAAAATATCAGGACAAATAAGTTTTGAAAATAGAAGAAGCCGAGATTCTGTAACAGTTGTAAGTAATGGAAACCATAGCGGATTTAGAAATGATAATTGGAATGAAATCAACTTTTCACTATTTGCCGATTTACCATTAATTAGATCAGAAAAAGGACCCGATGTATCTGTTATAAATTTTCGAAATGGATTTGGAATTAAAAAAATATGTGATTTTAAAAGGAATTTAAAATGGAATAATCAGGATATAAATATTAATAATAATGAATACAATTCACTTGTTTTTCCAATTTATTTATTGATGAATTATCAAAAATATAGTGAATCAGCAGTAAGAGATCTGGTTGCACCATATCAGTCTGCAATAATTTCTGCAAATTTTTCTATCTTTAATGATGATTATAAAGGCTCGCAATATACATTGAAACTAGTAAAATCTTTAAAATCTCCATTAAAACATCATGGATTTATTTTTAATCTGGATTATGAAAAAAACAATGATAATGGATATAAATTCAGTTCACAAATAAATACACCGGATGGATACATACACCACATACATAATAATCAATTCAAGTTTAAATCTCAATATAAGTTTCCTGTTTTTTATCCGGATTTGAATATTCTGGACATTGTATATCTCAAACGATTTTATGCATCTATTTATACTGATTGGATGAAAGGTTGGGGTAATTTTGAAAAAGATTATCTGACTTTTGGTTGTGCCTGGACATTTGAATTAGGAGGAATTTTCGATATAAATATAACATTACCGGTTTCAGTACGAACTTATTATAATCCTTGGGAAAATAACCTTGGTATTAGATTATCTTTGGATTATTAATAATGAATCTTGCACAAATTCATTTTAGTTTGTATAATAAAGAGTAAAAAAAATTTTAAAAGAAGGAATTAAAAATGAAGAAAACAATAAGTATTTTAATGTTAATAATTATCATGTGTTTCTGCTGGAGTTGTGATAGTTCAACAAAAAGTGTATCAGGTGATTTAATTGGATTTTGGCATCTTATTAATAATGAGATGGTAATGAAAATTACAACGAATTCAAACCAAAACATAATAGATATGAATAGTGAAGGCACTGGATCTATTAATCTTACGGGTGATATTAATGCCTCGTTAACCTATTTAAACTTTATGGATTATGATGGTTATAAATCAATAACTGCGTCAAATTCATCATTAATGAATATGACATATCCAAAATATAATCTAAATATTACTCCAAGTGAATATTATAGCAGTTACCAATTAACTATCCAGGAAGATGAAACATCATATACTATGTATCAAACAGACACTATAGATTATTCTTTTGATGAAAATACATATACTCTTATTATCAATTCCTCTAATTTTTATAAACTTGATATGTCAACATATCAAATTGATTCGAGCTCAGTTATAACTGTAAGTGGGACATTACAAAATGCTGGAATAAATATTCCCGCAAATACACCAACAGAAATTGACCTGGGGTTGAATGAAGATGATGATTCCGAAACAACAATTACAATTGAAAAAGATGGTAGTTGGTCAACAACAACAAATGATGGATATGATGGTATGACAGAAACTACTACAGGTACCTGGGAAATTGTTGATGGAAAATTAGTAATAATTGAAAGTTATGCTGAAGGAGGAATTACAGTCATAGATACTATGGAATTCGAATATGAAATTAAAGACAAAAATTTAATAATAAAATTTGAAGAAGTATGGTGTGGAAGTGATGAGGAAGAATCTCAGGAACAATGTTATGAAAACACGGAACTTATGCTTGGTTTAGAAAATGGATCACTCACAAATGTTACAGTTTTTATAACAATGACTTTAAGCACAAATCCACCAGTTCGCAAAACGACAACAAATCAGAACTCTAAATATTTATTAGATTCAGAATTATTAAAAATTCAAAAACCACGGCTGTTCCCTTTTAATAAATAAAAAATAGTTAGTTAACAATCACCGGTTAGTCCGGTGATTGTTAACTAACATTTGCATAATCAATTATCATAAAATAATATCGTTACTAATCAAGAATATGAATTTAGTATTTATTAATACATTGATTTAAATCCTAATTCTGACATTAAAATAAATCCACCAAGCAATAATAATAAAATAATATTTTTAGCATCGACGACTTTTTAAGTAAACATCTTCCTAAATGGCTATATCTAATTAAAATATTATGAGTATAATGAGATTTATAATCCAAGATATGAAGTCATATACTAATCCAGATTAATT
>JAOZSG010000344.1:0-290 GCA_029939785.1 Fidelibacterota bacterium
CCCCAATGATGCCATAAATCAAAAATAACAAAGTCAATTTCTTCATCAAATGCACCTTTAGTTCGATTACCGGTATCCATCAGAATGTTTGCCCAGAATTTTCCTTTTTGATTCTTAACATTAATATCTTGTACAACTCTATCACTATTATAAAGGTGTTTTTTTACAAGTTCTTCACCATGACATGACAAGCAAGTATTTTCCATTGATTCTCTGGCCTTTTTCCAGCCGGGTCTTGCTACAGAATACTCAGAGTGCATATGCCACGCACTTCTGGAATTCACATCATG
>JAOZSG010000344.1:300-3607 GCA_029939785.1 Fidelibacterota bacterium
ATGTAAATCCGCTCCCTTTGAAACCGGCCATATGACAAGTAGCACATGTTGGTGCATCCTGATCTTGTATTGTTAAATCATCATTACTTTTATCAAGATTATATTTATCTTCTCTATCTCGGAAAACAACACCATGACTGGATTCTTCCCAAATCTCAATCTGAGGATGATCCGGACCTATATGACATTGCCCACAGGTTTTTGGCTCTCTTGCCTGGGCAATACTAAAATTATGACGTAAATGACAATCACTACAATTTCCAACACTCATGTCTGGATTTGGAGCACCAATTCCATGACACTTTTTACAACTAAGTCGAATAGCAAAATCACCTTCTATCTGTGAGGCTTCAACTGCTGCTAAACCATTATGTTTAACAATATCACCTTTTTTAAATTTTTCCGGATGATGAAGTTTAATCATTTTAAGTTGATCGTCAGTAAAAGCATCTGATCCAACAACAGATAACCATGATTTTCCGGCATGTCCGGAACGAGTAAACTCTGTAACCTGTTTATTATGACATTCACTACAATTAGATGGAGTTGGTTTATTGATAATTTCATAACCATTATGAGATATCAAATTCTTTTCAATATCTTCTTTTTTACCATTCATCTTCAACTTATCTGCATTATGACAATCAATACATGTAACACCCTCAGCAACCATTTTTCCATCTGCCCACTGATTAACTATACCGGGCGTAGTTGTTGTATGACAAGTCACACACTGTCCAACAGCAACAGTTTCACCTTCTGAATTTACATATACTCTGGAACGACTTTTATTATTAAATCCAAAAACAGCAAAAATAATTATTAAAACTCCAAGAAAGGATACTATTGATATAATAACTTCTTTTCCATTTTTAACCATACTAACCCCACTTTTATAATCGTTACAAATATCACATAATGCAAACATAGATAATATTTAATATTATTGCAACTGCAATTTAATACTATGTGAAAATAATTTGTGCACCAGCTGAAATTTCATAAAACTGACCAACTGTAAGAATATCATCAACCTCATCACAAAAATCTTCTTTTTTAAGTTTGAACATATCCACACTTGCCAAACAAGCATATAATTTTCCTCCGGCATCGTGAATCATTTCAATAAATTCTGGAATAGGTGGTATATCTAATGCTTCCATCTGACTGCTCATCATTTTTGTTGCCATTGCGGACATTCCTGGAATTGCTCCGATAATTGTCGGAATGCCCATTGCAGGATTACCTACAGTTGCAACTTTAATTTTATGCATTTTCTTTTTTGTAATTGCATCCATACCAAAAAATGTAAAAAACACAGAGACTTCAATCCCTTCCATTCTTGCACCATTTGCCATGATAAGAGCAGGATATATTCCTTCTAAAGATCCTTTGGAACATACAATCGATATTTTTTTAATTTTTTCTTCTGACATAATCTCCTCAGCTTTCTTGTAATTTTATATGCAACTTGCAGGCTTTGTCAAACCGGCAATTTTACATGCTTTTTTTAACGGTCCGTCAGGGAATAAACGATATAAATCTTTTGTTGGAATGCCACCTACTTTTTTCATCCTACGCATAGTAGGTAAACTGCCCTTAGATTCAAAATCACTTCTTAAAAAACTAAGAATTTTAATATGTTCATCTGTCAAATTAATATCAAATTCCTCTGCTATTTCCTGTGCCATTTCTTTATTCCAATTTTCATGTTTTAAGAAATACCCTTCATCATTCACTTCAATTTCAACTCCTGCAAAAGTTTTTACAGCCATGTTTTTCTTCTCCTATTTTATAATTTTTTTCCCCATGTTTTCATCTGTGTAGGAATACCAGGCATCGGTAATCCTCTTAATAAAACATTCCAGTATATATGTTTAAAAGCCATTTTTCCAAAATGGTTTAATCTTGACTCTTTTAGCAAAGACATTGGTCCAATAATAGGAAATGGAAATTTCCCTTCTACAGGTTCAACGTCATAATTAAAATCAATCAAAAAAGCTTTACCAAATCCAGATTCAATAAAACAATTGGCATGTCCATCAAAATCTGGTTTCAAAGGTTTATTTTTAATAAAATTCATAACATTATGAGTCAATATCTCTGCCTGAAAATGTGCAACCGATCCAGCCTTGGAACTTGGAAGATCTGTGGCATCACCTATAACAAAAATATTATCATGATCTTTTGATTGTAGAGTATGCTTATCTGTTGGAATAAAATTGAGTTCATCTCCCATATCAGAATTTTCAATTAACTCATCACCCATATTAGTTGGAATAGTTGCAAGGCAATCAAAATCAATCTCTTTCCCATCAAAGGATATCATTTTTTTCGAATTACTATCAACACTTTCAATATTAAAATCTGGAATTAGTTTTATATTTTTTTCTGAAAGTAAATGCCCTAACACTGTTGAACAATTCTGTTTCGTAAATGCACCGGAAAGAGGTGTAGCATAAATTAATTCAATATCATTTCGTATTCCTTTTTTAGTAAAAAAGGAATCAGCAAGAAAAGCAAATTCAAGAGGAGCAACCGGACATTTTATTGGCATTTCTGCAATATGAATAACCAGTTTTCCACCTTTAAAATTTTCAAATTTTTTCTGTAATGCCATTGCACCTTCAAAAGTATAAAAATCAAAAGCATCTTTATGCCATATACTAACATCTGTTAAACCATCAATTTCATCAGGAACAATTTTACAACCGGTAGCAACAATTAATATATTATATTCAATTGAATTTCCATTTTCCAGTTTTATAGTATTTGCCTGAGGTTCAATTTTTTCAATTTTTTCCGAAATATATTCAACCTTTTTGGGAATAAAATCTGCTTTTTTCTTAATTACATCTTTTTCTGAATATGTTCCAAATGGAATAAATAAAAACCCCGGCTGATAATAGTGGGTTTTATGTTCATCAATAATAGTAATGTTCCAATTTTTATGGTCAATTTTCCTTGCGAGATGATTCGCCATCATCGTTCCGGCTGTTCCCGCTCCCAATATCACAATTTTCTTCACAATTTTTCTCCGTATTTAAATAATTTGCATGTAAAAATTCAATCATTTGTTTGACTTCGTCGTTTTTTAAATAATAAATAATTTGTTTTTTATCTCTTCTTTTTCCAATGATTCCTGCCATTGATAGAAGTTTTAACTGTTGAGATACATTCGATAATTTCCCAATTTGAATAATATCAACTATTTCGGACACACAAAAATCACCTTCAAGTAATAAGCATAAAGTTCGAAATCTGATTTTATTTGATATTAATGAAAAAATATGAATAATTTTTTCAA
>JAOZSG010000345.1 GCA_029939785.1 Fidelibacterota bacterium
AATTTTTTCTTTCATTTTTTCATATCCGCCAGTTGGCGGATGACACTACCTTTAATAAGTTATAAAATTCTTAAAATAAATAATTAAAATTCAATAATAAATTTAGGAGATGAATAGAATGAAATCAAACCATTTCTTGAAAATGAGGAAAAATAAAATTGATTATTTTTAATAATGAGAAAGAAATATAATTAGATAATAAAATAGTCCCTTTGAAAAATTTTTTTTATTAAACAAATACCTTATTAAAAGAACGATAATTAAGAGTTGTATTGTTTTTTTTAGTATATTTGTTTTGAAATTTAAATAATTATTGAGACAAAATTTTATTTTATAATAAGTTAAGTGAGAAATTTATTGTGAAATATGAAAGATGTGTTTTCCATTGACTTTATAGTCCTATAAAATTAACTTTTGCAAGCTATTATGAATGAAAAAAAAATAAACAAAAAAGATATAAATACAATCAGGGAATCTCTTAAAAAACAGGGTAATATTCCCAACCATATTGCAATAATTATGGACGGAAATGGTCGATGGGCAAAACAAAGAAAGAGACCTCGGGTTTTTGGACATAATGAAGGAATTAATTCTGTTAGGGCAATTACCGAAGAATGTGGAAAACTCGGTGTAAATTACCTTACTTTATATACTTTTTCTACAGAAAACTGGTCTCGTCCCAAAGATGAAGTTACAGCTTTGATGAGATTACTACTGAAAACAATTCGAAAAGAAATTGATAAACTAAATAAAAACAATGTGAAGTTATCATTAATTGGTCATACCAGTGATTTACCTGAAAAATCTTTAAAAGCTCTTATGGATGGAGCAGATTCAACTAGAAACAATACAGGTCTGAATTTAAATTTAGCTCTTAGTTATAGTAGCAGACAAGAAATATTAGATGCTGTAAAAAATATTTCTACAGAAATAAAGCATGGAAACTATGACATTAATAATATTGATGAAAAACTATTCTCAGAACATCTTTATACCGGAAATAAGCCTGATCCTGATTTATTGATCAGGACTAGCGGAGAAATGAGACTCAGTAATTTTTTATTATGGCAGTTAGCATATTCAGAAATATATGTAACTCCGGTTTTATGGCCTGATTTCAGAAACATGGAACTTTTTGATGCAATAATAGATTACCAGAAGAGAGAAAGAAGATTTGGGAAAACAAGCGAACAGATTACAAAGGAATCTTAAGATGATATTATATAGAAAACATTATTTCTATTTTATACTATTTATTGCATTATATTTTGTAATAACGACAAGTGTAAACGCACAAGGACTGCAAAAAGTAAAAATTATAGGTGTAGCAGTAAAAGGTAATTCCAGCATTTCAGAAAACAGTATAAAAGTCCAATCCGGACTTATAGAAGGTAAAGAAATCTCTTATGATAATGTATCTGATGCAGTCAATAATTTATGGAAACTCAAGATATTTTCTGATATACAGATCTATTTAGACAAAGCAACTGATTTAGGTTTGTTTCTGATTATTGATGTAAAAGAATATCCAAGGCTTGGAAAGGTAGAACTCCGAGGTAATAAAAAAGTAAGTGATACTAAAATCAATGATGAAATTTATCTTTTATCCGGTAAAGTATTATCACCACATTTAATTTCTGAATGTAAACGGAAAATAAAAAATTTATATAAGGAAGATGGTTTTTTATTAGCAGAGGTCAGTGAAGAACTTGTTGATGGGGAAAAAGAGAATACCCAAAATTTAATTTTAAATATTAAGGACAATAAAAGAGTTCGAATAAATGATATCTCTTTTGAAGGGAATGAGCATTTTACTGATGCAAGACTTAGACGAGTTTTTAAAAAGACAAAAAAGAGATTTTTATTACTTTTCAGATTGGGAAAATATGAAGAGAATGAATTTGAGGAAGATAAAAAATTACTTAAAGCATTCTATAGAACAGAAGGTTATAGAGATTTTACTATTTTAAGTGATACTATTTCTTATAGTGAAGATAAAAAGAGAATGCAAATTAAATTTACTATTCAGGAAGGTGAAAAATATAAGTATCGAAATATTACATTTTCAGGAAATACTCTTTATACTAATGAACAAATTTCTATTCTTTTTGGATTAAAACCAGGTGATGATTACAATCAGAAAGAGTTTGATAAGGGAGTATATGAACGAATCAATGCTGCATATATGGATCGTGGCTACCTGTTTTTTCAATGTAATCCCCTGGAAGTACCTGTAGGCAAAAATGAAGTAGATCTTGAGTTACAGATAACTGAGAACTATGAAGTTTCAGTACATCAGATACATATTGTTGGGAATGATAAAACTCATGAAAATGTTATACGTCGTGAAATGAAAATATATCCCGGAAATATTTTTAGCAGAGAAAAATTAATGCGTAGCCAGAGGGAATTGTTTGTATTAAATTATTTTGCCAATGTTGAACCGGATGTTCTTCCTGTAAGCGATAAAGAAGTAGATTTAGAATTTAAAGTAGAAGAAAAATCAGCAGACAGGGCAAATTTGTCAGTCAGTATCAGTCAGTTGCATGGATTAATTGGTGGTGGTGGTGTAGAGTTTAATAATTTTCGTGGAAAAGGACAGCAATTAAAAATCAGTTATCAGCAGGGAGCAAACTATTCGATTTATGGATCTGGTTCGACTCCTTATAAATCCATGTCTTTTGGATTTACTGATCCTTGGCTGTTTGATACTCCGAACTTAGTTGGTGCAAGTGTGTTTTTTTCTGAACGAGGTGGTAGTATGTATCGATATACACCTTATGATTTGAATATGTATGGTGCTTCATTAAGATGGGGAAGACGATTGAGATGGCCGGACAATTATTTTCAGGCAAGTTGGAGTGTGAATTATGCCAGGAAAAAATATGAAAACATGGATGAATCTTATAAACTAATATATTCAAGGGAAAGAACAACTGGTGTAAGTATTACTCAGGTAATTGCCAGAAACAGTATAGATAAACCTGAGTTTCCATCAAGAGGTTCAAAATTGAATTGGACTACTACTTTTTCAGGAAGAGTATTAGGTGGTACAGAGAGTTATCAGAAACACCGGTTCACTTTAGACTATTATATTCCTTCTTTTTGGAAATTTGTACTATATAATCACATGGAATTTGGAATTCTCTCAAAAATAGGAAAAAATGGATATATTCCTATTGAAGAAAGATTTATTATGGGTGGTGCAGGTATGATTTACGGGACTGCACTCAGAGGTTACGAAGACAATAGTGTTGGCACGAGAATGGGATATTTTTATGGTGGACAGACACTTTTTAAATATACTATGGAGTATAGATTTTCAATTTCTGAAAATCCTACAATTTATGCACATACTTTTGTTGAAGCAGGTAATACCTGGACAGATTTAAAATCTACAGATCCTTTTAATTTGAAAAGGGCTGCGGGTTTTGGAGTTAGATTATTCATGCCTCAGATTGGTATGATTGGAGTTGATTTTGGTTATGGTTTTGATGATAATCAAGATATTGGAGCTGAAGGCTATGGCAAACCTGAAGGCTGGAAAACACATTTTATTTTTGGAATGCCTTTTTAAAAAAAATTACAGGAGATCGATCGTGAG
>JAOZSG010000346.1 GCA_029939785.1 Fidelibacterota bacterium
TTTTTATTGTAGTTTTCATTCTGTTCATCTTATCTAATTGCTGGTTTATTCATTTATCTATATATTTATACTTTATTATTCTTTTTTTATCCTGTCTGAATTATTTCCTTATATCCCCCAGCGAACTTCAAATTTCATCATATTTACAGCATCTTTCAATTCATCAGATTTTATATTGCTGTAAATTCCCCAAACTTTAAATCCTTTAAACACTTCTAATCCTAATTGTATATCAATTTCACTTGTATGATTTAGTTCGGTTTGTTGCATATATGATAATTTAATAGAAGGATGTAATAGTAATGGCATTTTTTGATTTACAGACAATTGAACAAATGACATATCCATAGCATCGAGTCTCATAACTTCTCCAATATATAAACTGCTAAAAGCGGGATAGAAGCGACTTCCGGAATTAATTCCAAATGCACCATAATATCCTAAAGCAAATTGTGTTAATGCACCTGATTTCCAATTGAAATTTCGATTTAATTTACATATAAATGCCAGATTCTGTTCTTGTGAAATATGCTGAAAAATCAGTTCATTATTTAATTCAAAAGAGAAAGGCAATGATAAAGACAAAGTCGGACCTAAATATAATTTTTTCCCATCAAAACCCTTTCCGAATTCTTGCATCATAAGGAATCCAATATTGTTAATGAATTTTTTCTTTTTTATTTCGGTGTCGGAAATATCAGAAAATTCATCAGATTCACTGAATTCATCAAAATCAGAGAATTCATCTTCTGAGTCAGTTGATGTGGAATTTGACACTTTTTTGCCAGGTGTCCATGTAAGTTTTACGCCAGCAAAATTTGTTTCTCCTGGCTGGTCACTTATTAATGAAAATGGACCGCGTTTTACAACTCTATAAACATGACGTGTTCCACAAAAATCTTCCATCCTTGCAAAATCAGTGGATACTGTCCCAACATTCAATTCAAAATCTATAGATGAAAGAGTTTTATTTAAATTGACACCAATTACTCTTTCATCTAATAATGATGAACCGGAAAACTCCATACTTTGTAAGCCAAAAGTTAAGTTTCCATTCTTTAATTGTCTGGAAAGAGATAATTCACGCATTCCAACATTTCTTCTTTCAGGCATTGGATATGGACCAATATTTTCAACAGTTTTTGGAGGAGGATCAGATCGGTCCCAGTATTTTAGAGATGGCTCAAAATATAATTTATTTTTACCAATATTCAATTCCAGTCCAATGAATAGATGCTGATTATTATATATTCTATCAATATCAGTACTGTGCATTTCTCCATAAGTTGTAGATAATTCAACGCCCCAAAGTATAGGAGCACCAGGATAGATAGGTTTTAAAGCTGCTCCAAGTTCACTTCGACAATCTCTGGCAAAAGATAAATTTTGCAAAACTATAAATATAGCAATGATTAGAAGTTTATTTTTCATATGTGCTAATCCTTTCACAACAAATTGCATCTTTTTTGCATGAATCGAAACATTTACCGCAAGCAATACAATCCTCTGTATTAAAATTGAGATTGGAATCGATAGCCATAGTTGGGCAGTCTTTTTCACAAAGATGACATGATGTACATTGAATATTTTTTTGTATCTTAAGAGCTCCCGGAATTTTACTAATCCAGCCAAGAACTAAGCCTACAGGACATATTGCCCTACAAAAAGGTCTGTTGATAAATAATGATGTAAGCAGTAATAAAATAAGTAGGATGTAACCCAGAAGGTTAGAGGAAAAAAGATTAAAAGCCACTTTGAATGGATCGTAGTGTACAAAAATATTAGTTTTAGTAATAATGATTTGTAGTACTAACACAATAAAAAATATGTACTGAAAAATCTTTAATCCTTTTTGAAATTTATCTGATTTTAAGAACTTGATTTTATTCTGTTTATAAATAAATTCCTGAAAAGCACCTAAATGACAAATCCAACCACACCACACTCGTCCAAATAAGTATGTAATAGGAATTAATCCTAAAAACCAAAGTAATTTATAAAATTTTACATCTTGCCCGAAAATCCAAAACCAAAAATCATGAAAACCGGAAATCATACATGGACAACCACCTCTGTAAAATCCAAGTATAACCAGAGATGTTAACAGGAATATTAATCGTAATTTTCTGGTCCATTTAAATCTGACAAAAAAACCTGCAATTACAGTAAATATCAAGGTACCAACTATAAAATATAATCCGGTATTATTTTTTGAATTATTTTGACTACATTCCTCATGATTTTCACAATGACCAGAATCATCTGATTCTTTGAACTCATCAAATTCTCCAAATTCATCATCACCTTGCTGGAATTCTTCCTGTTGATCAGTATCAGTAAATTCTTTAAACTCATCTTCCTGAGCGTGAAGCATTGTTGTAAAAGCCAGAGATATAAATATACTACTTGCCAGGGAAAATAGGATTAATCTTTTCATTTATTCTTCCTTTGATTGCTTCTATGTCATCCAGCCCATCGAAGGATGCTCGAAGATCTTTCTAACTGAATTTCAAATTTCATAGTATTAATGCTCAATGTGACAGAGCCTTAGTTTTACACTTTTTTATTAAACTTTTGACACTACCTTTTGAAAGGTTTTGATTTCAATTTCAGACTTCCAAATCCTCCATCTCGATCACAGGTTCTGATTGCATTAATGAATACTTTTCCATTATCTGTGCCAGTAACTTTTACTTTTAGTTTTCTCTCCCATTTCATACTTGAAATTTGCTTCCAGTCAGTCGCACCAACTATCTTGAGACCTTCACTTTTAAATTTTGTTTTTGACAAAGCTTCCGGGCATGATCTGTGAGTTAATATTACATTTACTTTTGCCACAAATATATCACTCGTATCATAAACAGCTTTTTCATTTTTTAAAATTTCAAAGTCTATTTCACAGGCTTTCGCTTGTTTTGGTAAAATAAACATAAAAGCAATAATCATAATAATTATTGATTGTAATAATTTTTTAATTAACATTTTATACTCCTATATAATAATTATTGATTGCAAAAAATAATTACACAAAATTTGCATATTCCATTTTTGAATAGCAATCTGTTTTTGGGGTTATAATTACTTTACACCCATTTTGAATTAATGATCTATAGCATGTTCTTTACAATCTCGTTGACAATCACCACAATTTGTGCATTTTGATTTATCTATTTCAGCCTTATTATCAATTAATTTAATTGCATTTTTACGACACACTAAAATACAGTCTCCACAACCGGTACATAGTTTTGTTATTACATAATATGTTCCCTGAACCGGTTCTGTAGGTAAACATCTTGTCATAATAGGTGCAATAGATAATATTGTACCTGTAACTAATAATGATTTTGTATTTTTTAAAAATTGTCTTCTCTTTATCATAATATTCTTCCATAATTATTCGAAAATTCTCTGTGAATTAAAGAATTTTTTAAATATTGTTATAGTTATTATTTTTGTAGATCAAATCCCAATTGAAGTCCAACACTAATATCATCGTATTGAAAAAATGGATCATTGGAATCATTATTAAAATAAGTTGCATTGAATTCTAAAGTTAAATTTGATGGTTTATTAAAAAGTTTTTCAAATTTGTA
>JAOZSG010000047.1 GCA_029939785.1 Fidelibacterota bacterium
ACAATGTTGTAGTGAATACACCAATTTCTGAATTTGAATTAAAACCCTTTGATCTTAACAATGAAGTAATTATAACTAATGACACAGCCGATTCAATAAAAATTGAGTTTCTTCCCGGTGAAACAAACCACATATTAAAAGTTCAATTACTTAAAATAAAAGACTATAGAAATAAAGATAAATTGAAAATTGTTTTTTCAATGAATGATGATATGAAAATTTCATCAACTACTGAAAATGGAATTGTAGTTTTTCATGAAGTAAATAAAAAAAATGATATTAAAATTAAAGTGTTTAGTTAATGTTTGATTAAAAACGGCGAACATAAATGAATCTTTTAAAAATTGAGCAGGAATTTCAAAATTTATTAATTATTATAAATAATCTTCAGAGTAAAAGATTAAAATTACTATATATTGTAAATTTTTTTGGTTTATTTGAAAAAACAAAGAATCTCAAAATATATCAATCATATTTTCAACAGATAATGCCAGAATTTCTTAATAGTTTATGCAATGAATCTATACAATATTGTTCTATTGATTATTTATTAAAAATCAGATATATATTTAATATTTTTCCTAAAATAGAAATAATAGAAGTAAACAATGAAGATATGAAGAATTATGAAAATATTCTGATTCTTCAAATTATAAAAACATACTTTTTCCTTGGTGAATTTATCAGAGGAATAAGTGAAATCATTGATTTAGAAAAAATACAAATTGAAACACTGCAAAATATAATAAATTCAAATTCTCACCTATCACTCATTGAACAATTCGAATTATGTGTCAAATTTTTATCAAAGAATGATAATAAAAATATACTTAAAAATATCTATAATGACTGGAAAAATGAGATATCATTCAATGACTTGAATAATATTCAGATTCCATTGATTGAACGGAATGATATAAAACAAGATTTTTGTGTCAGCACATTACAGCCATTATCAATAACAAATAGTCACAGACCGGAAAATTCTACAAAAGACATTGTTTCATACAATTATCACTTTGGAAATTATAATGATTTGATGCACAATCAGGCCCTTGATGCATTGTATTGTACAAGAGCAATATTAAAAAAATATCATGTAAAAGAAGAAGATGATGATTTTTATGAAATTATTTATTCTTTCCCGAGAAAAAAATTATTCTATCAAGGTGATTCTCTTGGTTTTGGTATGGGTTTACTCAATATTGCATCATTAAGTAAATTAATGTTGGTTAAAAACCAATATTGTTTAAATGGTGATATAGTTGTTACAGGCTCAATGGAATTATCCGGTGAAATACGTCCAATCTCAACAGATTCATTAAAATTGAAACTGGAAGCATTTTTTTATTCTCCATTTACAAAAATTCTAATTTCAAAGGAAAATAAAGAAGATGCTTAAATAATACTAAAAGAATTAAGCAAAAAATTTTCAAATCGAAAATATAAAATATTATCATTTAAAAATATAAAAGACGTATTAAATGCTCATGAAATATTTACAAAGAAGAAAAATATACTCTTAAAGAGAATTTTAAAAAAACGAAGACAAAGGCGTATATTTTATACACTAATAACATTTCTCTGTGTGTTATTATGCTGGTCAGGTTATCATTTTACCAGAGACAGAAATCCTGTTTCAATTGCCATAAATGAAAATTGTCTAATAGCGAAAAATCAAAATGATCAGGTGCTATGGTCCTACAAGTTTGATTTTGATATTGAAAAACGGTTTTATAACAATCCCAAAATTCAAAATAATAAAAAATATTGTATATCAGATATTGATAATGATTCAATGAATGATATTTTAATAAATGCACTTTCAAATGAACAATTTGAGAATAATATGTTGTACTGTTTTGATTATGATGGAGAAATAAAATGGAAATTTCAAAATCATAAAGCTATGTATTTTGGTAAAGAACTTCTGGAAAATTTCTATGTATCAGAAGAAATTCTGGTCACTGATTTTGATAATGATGATAAAAAGGAAATCATTGCCCAATACCAACACAAACCATATTATCCGGTAAAAATACAAACATTCGATTGCAATGGAAATCTGCTATGTGAATTTTGGAATTCCGGCCACATTCCTGATATGGATTTGATAGATATTGATAATGATGGAATTGAAGAACTAATTTTTGTTGGAACAAACAATGATTATGATAATGCTATACTTGGAATTTTGAAGTATCCATTTATGAGTGGTCATTCTCCCCAGGATGATAAAAGATATATTCCTGAAATGGTAAAAAATCGCAATGGATATTATTATTTGAGATTTCCAATTCAAAAATATGTTTATTCCAAAGCCCAGCATATTAGTGCAAAATTAATAGAAAAAAATCCTGATAATTTATTTAAAATTAGTGTCAGAAGTGATAATAAATATTCATTTTATTACATTTTAAATTACGATATGGAAATCGTCCATTTTGGATACTCTGATGGTTTTCCTGTAGAATATTATGAACAAACAAAGCGTAATTTTTTTGATGATTATGATCAACAGGAATTTTTTGATTATATGAGTCGGGTTGAATATTGGGACGGTACAGGCTGGGTAACTACACCTACTCATAATAAATTGTGGGATAAGTGACGGATTTAAGGTTGTGTGACTTCGTCGTCACTGATTGTCACTCATAGTCTGGATTTCATCGTCGTTATTTGCCCACGAAATACAAAAAATTTGATTTCTCCATTTGAGTATATAAATATGCACACCAAAGAAAATCTAAATATTCAATATCCAAGTATAATGGTTTTATAAAAAATCAAATCATTTCAATTTTTGTAAGATCTGTCATCTTGATTACTATAATTCCGGCTTTTCGTTCCCAAAGCCCTCTTTGGAAACGCTATTATCAGCGTCTATTAGCAGTTAAAATTTCCTCTTTTCTTATACCGGTTTGAGGTCACATTTTAAAGAAAAACTATTCTGCAGAAGAAAACCGCAGCCAATAAACCAACAAAATCACCTATCAGACCGGCAGCAACCGCATGACGTGAATTTTTAATTCCTACTGCACCAAAATATACTGCAAGTACATAGAAGGTAGTTTCTGTACTGCCAAACATGGTAGAGGCAAGACGCCCAATAAAGGAATCAGCTCCGTGTTCATTTATCAACTCTGTAACTATTCCCAATGAGCCGCTTCCTGATAATGGTCGCATGAGAGCAACAGGCAAAGTTTCAGCAGGCATTCCAATCAGATTAGTCAATGGTGATAATAATTTAACAATATAATCCATTGCCCCGGAAGCACGAAACATTCCGATTGCTACAAGGATGGCAACTAAGTATGGTATAATTCGAACGGCAACATCAAATCCATCTTTTGCTCCTTCAATAAAAACTTCATACACTTTTATTTTTTTAGCAAAACCCAAAATTAATGTTACAAACAATATAAAAGGAATAGCAAGATTTGAGAAAGCTTTCATGAAAGTTACAAATCCCGATTCCTGAATAACCGTTGCAGTTTGTACAACTGCTTCTGTAGCGACAGTTAATGAATCAATCATTTTTCACCTCACTCTTTTCTGCTATGTCTTTCCTATTTGGATCAGATTTCTTTGCCCATGGAGTTCTCTGAAGTAATTTTGCTGCAATTACTGCTGAGATGCAGGCACAAGTCGATGCAAGAACTGCAGTGCTTATAATTTCAAAAGGATTTGCAGAGCCCAGTTCTTGTCTTATCGCAATCACTGTCATAGGAATAATTGTTATACTTGCTGTATTTAATGCCAAAAAAACGACCATAGCGTTTGTTGCGGTATCTTTTTTCGGATTTAATTCCTGTAAATTATCCATCGCTTTCAGGCCAAGTGGAGTAGCAGCATTACCAAGTCCCAACCAATTAGCAACAATGTTCATCAGCATTGTACCTATTGCCGGATGATCAGATGGAATATTGGGGAAAAGTATTTTTGCCATTGGCTTAATTGCTTTTGATAAGAGTTTGATAATCCCCCCTTTTTCTGCAATTTTCATGATTCCAAGCCAAAAAGCCATTATACCAATTAGCCCCAGAGCAATAGTTACAGCAGTCGCAGCATATTCAATTGCGGCATTTGTTACAGCTTCTAAATTACCGGTGAATGCACCGACAACTAAAGAAATAAGGATTAATCCAAACCAGATGTAATTTAGCATTTTTTCTCCTAATTAATAGCAAACTGAATGTTATAAGGCGAATGCCGAATGGAGATCAGGTTGCGATGATTTACACATTATCATAGAATAAAGTCATTCTTTCAATTCGAGTCTCAATTTTATATTTTTTATTATATTTTTTACACAATCAATATTTTATAAAGTTCTAATAATTAAAGTAGTGCAGTGAAAATTTATAATTAGGCAGGGACATAATCAATTCAAATAATATTTTTAATATTACTTCGCAGTAATTTATTATTTTTTTAATTATTTACACATACTTATTAAGGATTAATTAGCTCAATTATAAAAAACATAAAAAAATATATGGAATAATAAGTTTTTTTATTTATTTTATGTTGAATTTTTTAATAATCAAAATGGAAGGTAAATGAAAGAACAAACAATTGGAACTATAAAAAACATTTTGAAAGTCCTTGCATTATTAGGGCTTATATATCTATTTCTGATAAGTATAAAACTTTTTGGTTATGCTTTTAAAGAAATGGGAAAAGGTACAGCTGAAGCTGTAATGCAAACAGTGTCCAATCCATTTCTTGGACTTTTTGTTGGAATTTTTGCCACAAGTTTAATGCAAAGTTCGTCTATGACAACATCTCTTGTCGTCGGTATGGTCGCCGGTGGAGTTTTTGGCGTGGATCCTACTGAGTCAATAAGATTGGCGATTCCTATTATTATGGGTGCAAATATCGGTACAAGTGTAACAAATCTACTTGTATCATTTGGACACATTAATAATCCAACCGAATTTAGACGAGCATTTCCAGCTACTATTGTGCATGATTTTTTTAATGTATTAGCTGTAATTGTAATTTTCCCTTTTCAGTATTTTTTCAATATAATTGGTATCATTGCATCAACAATATCCAATCTTTTTATCGGTGTTGGTGGTGCAAAACTTTTTAATCCCTTAGGATATGTTATCAATCCCGTTGCAAAAGGAATTTTGCATCTTACACCTGATATGCCATGGATTTCTATAATTATTGCTATTGTATTTTTATTTGCAGCATTGAATTTCATTGTAAAAGTTATGAAATCTCTTGTTCTGCATAAAATTGAATTGGTGCTTGATCAATATGTATTTAAATCAACTGCACGGGCACTTTTTGTAGGAATGATTTTTACAGCAATAGTACAAAGTAGTTCTATAACTACTTCATTAGTTGTACCTTTGGCAGCAGCCGGAGTTGTAAGTCTCAAAAAAATATACCCCTATGATCTTGGGGCAAATATTGGCACAACCATAACTGCCATACTTGCTTCAATGGCAATAAATAGTCCGGAAGCGATTACAATTGCTCTAAGCCATCTAATATTCAATATTATGGGTATCGCAATATTTCTACCATTAAAAATAATTCCAATTACTATGGCAGAAGTATTCACAGAATGGTCAATGAAAAATCGTGCAATTCCAATTATTTATGTTGCATTAGTATTTTTTATAATCCCGATTTTATTAATAACTTTTATGAGGTAATTATATGTTTAAAGAATTAATTAATTTATTAAAACAAAAAGATTTATCTAATCAGAATTTAGATAAATGTGAAGAAACATTAAAAATAGGCAGTGAAATGTTTACTGATGCTATCAAAGCTTTTAGAGAAGGTGGACCAGACAGTCTTGCAGATAATGTTTTACTTAGAGATGAAACTATCAATAGATCAGAAAGAGATATTAGAAGAAAAATTCTTACTCATCTTTCTGTTTCAGACAAGATTGATTTTGGAGCAAATCTTACAATTGTTAGTATTATTATTGATATTGAACGAATTGGCGATTATACAAAAAATATTGCCGATCTTGCTTTGCTCCATGCAGAACCTTTGAATGTAGGAAAATTTGAGGAAGATCTAAAAAAGTTAGAAGATACTGTAAGACACTTTTTTGATTATACATTAAATGCTTTTCATAATGATGATAGAAAAGAAGCAAAAAAAGTAACAAGTGAATACAAGAAATTATCCTGGAAATGTTCTCAAATAAAAGAATCACTTATTATGGAAGATAGTGGACTTAAATGTGGTGAAGCAGTATCTTTTGCTTTATATTTAAGATTCTTAAAACGAATTGCCGCTCATCTTCATAATATTTGTACAGGTGTTAGAAATCCATTTCCAACCATTGGATATAAAGCAAATGTAGATGACAAAAAAGACGAAAAATAGAGAAGAGGTAGTAATGTCAAAAGGTGTAACAAAACAAAGCGTAGATTATTCCAAATGGTACACAGATGTAGTATTAAAAGCTGAACTTGCTGATTACGGCCCTGTTAAAGGTACAATGATTATTCGTCCTTATGGATATACAATCTGGGAAAAAATCAAAGAAGCTGCTGATAATATGTTCAAAGAAACCGGACATGTAAATGCATATTTTCCAATGTTTATTCCTGAAAGTTTTATGAAAAAAGAAGCTGAACATGTAGAAGGTTTTGCACCCGAATGTGCTGTTGTTACCCATGGTGGCGGGAAAAAACTCGAAGAATCACTCTATATTCGACCTACTTCAGAAACGATTATCTGGTCTGCCTATAAAAAATGGATTAACTCCTACAGAGATTTACCAATCCTCATAAATCAATGGGCAAATGTTGTGCGCTGGGAAATGAGAACCCGTCTTTTTCTCAGAACTACAGAATTTCTATGGCAAGAAGGTCATACTGCTCATGCTACTGCAGAAGAAGCAGAAATCGAAACAAAAAAAATGGTCGAAGTTTATCGACAACTTGCAGAAGACTATATGGCAATGCCGGTCTGGGTAGGTGTCAAAACTGACGCAGAAAAATTCGCAGGTGCAGTTCATACATATTGTATTGAAGCAATGATGGGTGACAAAAAAGCACTTCAGGCTGGAACTTCTCATAATCTGGGACAAAATTTTGCAAAAGCTTTTGATGTAACATTTTTGAGTAAAGATAATAAGCAGGAATACGTTTATGCAACAAGTTGGGGAGTAAGTACCAGGCTTGTTGGTGGATTAATCATGTGTCATGGTGATGATAAAGGTTTGGTTTTGCCACCTAAAGTTGCACCATATCATGTTGTAATTATTCCGATTTGGAGAAAAGAAGAAGACCGTGTAGCAATTATGGAAAAAGTTGATTTACTCACCAAAGAATTCAAAGAAAAAGGAATTCGATATTTCGTAGATGATAATCCACAGCAATCACCCGGATGGAAATTTAATCAGTGGGAAATGAAGGGTGTTCCTCTAAGAATGGAAATCGGACCAAAAGATGTAGAAAAAGGACATACTGTAATTGTTCGCCGTGATATTAAATCTAAAGAATTTATCCCTTTTAAAGAGAGTAGTGATTATATTAAAAATTTATTGCCAATAATCCAGGATGGTCTTTTTCAAAAAGCTTTGAAATTCAGAGAAGAAAATACACATGTTGTTGAAAATTATGATGATTTTAAAACAGCTCTTAATAAAGGTGGATTCATAAAAGTTTTCTGGGCAGGAAGTGGCAAAGACGAGGAAAAAATTCAAAAAGAAACAAAAGCAACAGTTCGTTGTATTCCTTTTGAACAAAATGATGGAACCGGAACTTGTTTTTATACAGGAAAACCTGCTGATAAAATCGCAATTTTTGCAAAGTCTTATTGATGGGTGTTTGATACTGGTTGCTGGGTACTGGAAACTAGCACCCAACAACTAATCCAAACCCGCCTAAACCATTTGATTCGCTTCGCTCATTAAAAATGGGTTGGGCTAGTGAGAGCACGCAGCAAAGAGAAAACTATGACATTAATAAAAACTGAAGCATTAATATTGAAGAATATTGCTTTTAAAGAGTCAAGTAGTATTCTTCAACTTTTTACCAAAGATTATGGTAGAGTTTCAGTTATTGCTAAAGGAGCAAAAAGATTTAAAAGTCAATTTCGTGGGTATCTGGAACCATTAAATCATCTTTCTGTAATTTATGTTCATAAGCCTACTCGTGATATACAGATTCTAACTAATGTAGAAATTATTCATACTTTTATACCAAATATAAACAATATTGAAGCATCAACTTATGCTACTGCCATTTTAGAATTAATTACAAAGATAATTCATACAAATGAAGAGCAGGAATCTCTTTTTCAATTAACCTTAGATTCTTTAAATTTTATTGATAATAATTTAAAAAACTGTCAAACAGGATTTATCTATTTTTTATTACAGGCAATTAATTTATTAGGATTTAAACTTAATCTGACACTATGCCCAATATGTTCCAATCTGATAAAAGATGGGTATTATAGCAGTTTTCATTATGAGTTGATTTGTGACCAATGTATGCAATCCGGAGATATTCAAATTAATAAAAACCAGATTGATTTTTTAAAAAAACTTGAATCTGATTTTAATCATGAAATCTCTTATATTGACACACCGAAAAATGGGAATAATATAATTGATTTTTTACTTAATTATACTGGTCATCATTTTGAAATCTATCCAAAATTAAAAAGTTTGGATTTACTAAAATATTTATAACTTAAAAATAAACACAGGAAAATATGTCTATATATAATTTTGATAATAAATACAATAATAGTTTTGTAAAACCGAGATTATTTAAAGGTATAATAAGAAATTTAATTATTGCAAATGCAATAGTATTTCTCTTAACAACATTACTAAGACCAATAATGAATACCTATGCTATTTTTGGGCTTGTTCCAAAACTTGTATGGACAAATGGATTCATCTGGCAATTTTTTACATATATGTTTATGCACGGAAGTTTTAGTCATATTCTAATCAATATGTTTATTCTATGGATGTTTGGCATGGAGTTAGAAAATTACTGGGGCAAAAAAGAGTTTTTGAAATACTATCTAATTACCGGTATCGGATCTGGTTTTCTCACTTTTCTTTTTAGTATGAACTCTACTATTCCAGTTGTTGGTGCTAGTGGTGCAATTTATGGACTATTACTTGCCTTTGGTCTGATGTTTCCGGAAAGAAAAATTTACATCTATTTTTTAATTCCAGTCCGAGCAAAATACTTTGTAATGATAATGGGAGCAATAACTTTCTTTTCTTCAATTTCGCCAAATACCAGCAATATCAGTCATCTTACACATTTAGGCGGTCTTATTGTCGGATATGTATATTTAAGAAAAAATATGCTTTGGAAGAAAATTATTTCCTATTTCCCAAACATCAAGTTTACTAATCCTTTTAAAAATATTATCAGGAAAAGTAAAATAAACACTAATTCTGATTATCAACAAACCGCTGGTTATAACACCGACGAAACAATGCGTGAACAGGTAGATATTATTCTTGATAAGATTAATCTTAATGGATATGATAGTCTGTCGGAACAGGATAAGAGAACACTTTTTCTTGCAAGTCAATATTTTGCTCATAAAGAGAAGAAAAAAGATTAATCAGTAGTTTTGATCTAAATGAAGCAGATCTAATTTACCAAAACTTTAAATAGCAACACAAATTATAGTTGAAGTATTCATAGTAATACCTAATATTATGAAAAATTACAATACTTTCAAAGAATCCCTTTTTAGGAAAATCATTAAAAGGTAGTTTTCAAACTTCTGTTTGATGTTAAATAGTCTTATTTTATCAACAAACATTTTTTCACATCTATGAAGTCATCTGTTGTAATTTTGTAAAAGTAAACACCTGATGGAATATTTAGTGCAGTCCAATTAACTTTATGATTACCAGAATTTTTAATGTCATTTACTAAAGTATCAATTAATCTTCCTGAAATATCATAAATAGATATAGATACATGATTTCTCTTTGGTAAAGTGTATGAAATAAGAGTGGTAGGATTAAAAGGATTTGGATAATTTTGTGAAAGATAGAATCTATCTTTCATTTGTATATGATCGATATCTGCATATATTTCTGCATGGAACAATTGAGAAATAGAATCAATAAGTGTATCATTGTTAAAAACCATAAGTTTTAAATTAAAATATCCAAATAAATAAAGTGTAGTATCTGAAGGTATTTTGTACTCAATAGTGTCCCACCATGTTTTTATTGGTTGATACCATAACTCGTAATTATTTGATTTTAAAGAAACTGATATTTCAAAACCACAGATATTTGTTTCATTAAAAACATAGATACTGTCAGAATATAAGAGCTCGAAATTTGTGTCAGTCGAAAATAAAATTGAATCTGGTTGTGATGAATTATTATTTTTAAAATTAACATTAAGGTTTGGTGTACAACAGCCTCCATAATAAAATACTGTATCTGTAGATGGGAAGAATTCAATATTATCACTTGCTGCAATGAAATTATTTTGTCCAAAACTAAATACAATAAAAGCAGAAAGTAAAAATATTAATTTAATTCCATTTAAATTAGTCATAATTTTCTCCCTTAAAATATAATCCCAACCAACATACGGATATTCTTTTGCCTGTAGGTAACATTATCTTTTATGGATTCTTCAGCAAAATTATTTATGCTTCTCCAACTCTCTATGGTTAGGCTAATTTTTTTATATTGATAACTGGTTCTGATTCCCCAATCCCAACAGTTTTCATTCATATTACCCAACCAACTAACACTTTCCCAGGATCTTTCATCGTCTTTAGCACCGAGCAAAGAACCATAATTATCTGCATATGCTAAGCCTATTCTGTTATATTTAACTCCAATTCCAAATGAGAAATCTTTTATATAATATAATGGTATTACTCCAATTTCTAAGGAGAGAATCGACATTTTTGATTTATATCCATTTGATTCTTCTTTTGATTTTCCACCATTGATTGTCAATCCTGAAAATGTAAAAATTGGAATACGTTTAAGCAAACCAAACTGATAGGTTAATCTAAATGTTGGTGTTACAAATAAAGCATCTCTGTTATCAGTACCCGGATAATTAGATGATTTTTCTTCCATATAACACTCATTATGACCGAATCCAACCTCTATTCCAATTCCTTTGCGATATTTCAAGTCTTGAGAATATAAATTAATCGCGAAAAAAAATATTATTATAAAAAGAATGTGTTTCATAGAAATTCACTTATATTTATTATTGTTATCATTTCAAATTTATTGAAGATAGTTATTATTTATTTAAAACCAAAATGTCTTGTAAAAAATAACATATTATATAAATTTGGCTAAGGAGGATAATTATGTATACAAGAAAAAAAATTACAGCAGTGTATCAATTATTAATATCTCTAATTATGATTTTTGTGTTTGTTACACAATATAGTTGTGATTCGACAACGAAATTAACAAAACGGGAAAATTATTTTATTGATATTACAAAATCGAGTATAACTATTGATCATCGCAGTGTTAATATTACTAAAATACCGGAATCAGCCATTCTTGCGGCAAAAGAGGGACTTCATATAGCCTATGGTCATACATCTCACGGAAGTCAATTAATTACCGGAATGAACGGGCTTGTATCCTTTACCAATAATGGAGGAAAAGGTTTAAGTTTACCAAATAATATTTTTAATTGGAATAATGGTGGTTCAGATGGAGCATTAGATTTACATGACAAAGCAATGGATGGAGATGTTGGCTATTATCCGGCATGGGTTAATAATACAAAAGAATACCTGGATGATCCGGCAAATTCTGATGTAAACGTCATAATGTGGTCATGGTGTGGACAGGTAAGTCAAAAACACAAAAGTGATAAACTCTGGGATGAATTTCTCAAACCAATGACAGAATTGGAAGAACAATATCCAAATGTTGCATTTGTTTATATGACAGGGCATGTGGATATTGAAGTCGATTCTGATAATAAAGCCGCAAATGATGATATCAGAACTTTTTGCGAAGAGAATAATAAAATCCTTTACGATTTCGCTGATATTGAAAGATATGATCCTGATGGAAATTATTATGAATTTGTAAATGATAATTGTGATTATTATAATGCTCAAGGTAATAAATTAGGAAACTGGGCAACAGAATGGCAAAATTCACATACTGAGGGTGTTGATTGGTATAATTGCAGTTCTGCTCACAGTGAACCCATAAATGCAAATCAAAAAGCCTATGCAGCATGGTGGTTGTTTGCCCGAATAGCAGGCTGGGATGGGGAGAGTTAGGAGAGTTTGAAGTTTAGAGTTGTGAGTTTAGAGTTGCGAGTTGCAAGTTTAGAGTAACTGGTTTATTTAATTATTCCGCTACAATACTTGATAATTCTTTCTTTCATAATAATTGATTGATTCTATAATAATTCAGAATTATAATTTAGTTCTGTTTGGAATTTCATAGAGATTATTCTTTTTGTTTGAAGTATGGCAGTTTATTAATAGTATATTGCTGCAACTTATAAACTCCAAATCCAATAGAAATACCCAACAATGTTCCTCCCAATATATCCCCCGGATAATGTACTCCCAGATATATACGACTATAAGAAACTACTGCTGCCCAAATCAAAATAAACCATGTAAATTTTTTGTTTTTAAATAGTAGCGAGAGAAAACTTGCAGCTGCAAATGTATTAGCTGCATGAGATGACACAAATCCGTATTTCCCTCCACATTTATTCCGCACAAGATGAATTAATTCTTTTAGTACTTCTTCTCGGCATGGGCGTAATCTTTGAAATACATTTTTAAAGCATTGTACAGATATCTGATCAGCCAATACTATAAGGATTATTATAGCAGGAATTATTATTATGGATTTTCGTTTATATCGCAAAATTATAAATCCGATTAGAAAGAGATAAAAAGGATACCAACTGGATTTTGCACTTATCCACCACATGATATTATCCCAGAATGGAGAGTGAATAGAATTTAGAAATAGAAATATATTGGTATCAATTGCGTTGAGAAATTCGAGCATAATTTTCTTTCATTTTTTGTAAATTTCATTAATTAACCTAATATTTTTGAATGACTTTAAATTACTTTTTAAATTTACTTAAAAGAGTGAATAGTCTCAAGATATAATTTTTCTTTGTTTGATATCATTTCTTTAATAATCCACTCTTCTATTACTCCAACATTCAAACACTCCATTCAAAACAAATTCATTCTCCAATTTAAATTTCATATATTATAAATTTATTATTTAACTTTTGTAAAAGTACTCATGTCTAAACTGTGCAAATTGAAAAAGGAATTAATATAAAATTGCAAAAGAAGATAAGCGATGAAGAATTTAACAGGCTGGTATTGGAACATCACGAAAAAATCCAGGCGGCAACGGTTTTAATCGTGGTGGCCGGC
>JAOZSG010000347.1 GCA_029939785.1 Fidelibacterota bacterium
TCCTTCATACATTCAATCAAGCACAAAAGGAACTGTCACGGCGGTTCCTTTTTTTTGTTTAGAACTCAATAATTTTTTCAAATAAAATTAAACATTGTTTCATTATTACTAACTATATAAGTTTATTAACAATTTACATTAAGCCTATCTTATAGCAACTTATTGTAAATTAGTAAATAACATTAACTGTATTAATTACATTTTTAATAGGATACTTAAACATGACTAAAATTAAATCATTTTCTGAAAGTTTAAACAAACTCTATTCACCAGATAAACTGGAATATCAATATCAAAGATTCGAAAAACTAATTGACGCATTTTCAACAAGATTTCAAAGCAATAATGTCAGACTATTCAGTTCACCCGGACGAAGTGAAATTTGCGGAAATCATACTGATCACAATCATGGAAAAGTTATTGCAGCAAGTATCAATCTTGATTCAATTGCTGTTGTTGAAAAAACAAATAATAATGTCATAACAATTCTTTCAGAAGGATTTCCAGAAGAATTTAAAGTTGAACTTACTTTTCTTAATCCAATTGAAAATGAAAAAGAAAGTACTAATGCTTTAATTCGGGGAATTGCAGCAAGATTTAAGGAATTGGATTATAATATTGGTGGATTTAATGCATATATAACAAGTGATGTTTTGAGAGGTTCGGGATTAAGTTCAAGTGCTTCTATAGAAGTTTTAATAGGGTCAATTCTAAATAATTTATACAACTCATCCTCAATTCCACCTGAACAACTGGCTATTATTGGACAATACGCCGAAAATGTATATTTTGGAAAACCATGCGGCTTAATGGATCAAATGGCATGTGCTGTAGGAAATATTATTACAATTGATTTTAAAGATCCAGGTAATCCAATTGTAAAAAAAATAGATTTTAATTTTGAAAAAGAGAATTATAAGTTAGTTGTTGTTGATACTGGAGGAAATCATGCAGATCTTACAGATGATTATGCTTCAATTCCCAATGAGATGAAATCTATTGCAAAAGCATTTAATAAAGACGTATGTCGTGAAATAAATTCTACAGATCTCCTAGCGAAAATAACAGAACTTAGAGTATCTCATGGTGACCGTGCAGTTCTTCGGGCATTTCATTTTTTACAGGAAAATAAGAGAGTAGATAAAGCAATACAATCTCTTGAAAAATCTGATTTTGAAGAGTTTTTAAAAATGATCAGAGCATCTGGTAATTCTTCTTTTAAATGGCTTCAAAATATCTATACAAATAAAAATATAACTGAACAAGGAATAACTCTTGCATTAGCAATTACTGAGCAATTCCTCGATGAATTAAATATCGGTGCATGCCGTGTTCATGGTGGTGGATTTGCCGGAACTATTCAGGTATTTTTACCCAAAGTTCATGTAGCAGATTATATTAATTTAATGACACCTATTTTTGGACAAAATAGTGTTCAATCTTTAGATATCAGATCCAGTGGTGTAGTTGAAATTATGGCAAACTGATATTATTCAAAATATTTTTTTATATATTCGTTCATCACAGTAATCGCTTCATCTTTACAACCACCACAAACTGTTCCCAGTTTTGTCATTTCCTGTAATTTGTCATAATCTCGAACTCCCTCAAGTACAGCATCTTCGATATCATGATCAGTAACATTCATGCAATTGCAAATAACCATTGCTTTTTTTTCCTGAATTTTATCTGCCATATTATTCTTCTTATAATAATCATCAATTGCAGCACGCAATGCTTTATCGCCCAAGACAGAACAATGTATTTTTTTATCTGGTAGTCCCCCAAGTGCTTTCACAACTTCTTGAGGAGAAATTTTATACGCATCTTCTATTTTCATACCAATAACCATTTCAGACAATTTCGAGGTGCTGGCAATAGCACTGGCACATCCAAAAGTTTTCCATTTTGCATCGGTTATAATACCATCTGTAACTTTTATTACAAATAACATTTCATCACCACATTGAACATTTCCCGTCAATCCTTCTCCATCAGGTTTATATTCTTCAATTTTATCTAATATATTTCGAGGATTCATAAAATGATCTTTTACATTTTCATTATATAGCCATTTATGTCCGGACATTATTTATCTCCCTATTTTTCTTGTTGTCATTTTTCGTAATCTATTAATTGTTTTAGTTATAGATTCGATTGTATAATCAATTTCTTCTGAAGTTGTATCCCTGCCAAGGCTAAACCGGATAGAACCATGAGCAAATTCTTTTTCCAAACCGGTTGCTAATATTACATGTGATGGATCTAATGAACCCGAAGCACATGCAGAACCGGTTGATACGGCAATTCCATCAAAATCAAGATAGAGCAGAATTGCTTCTCCTTCAACTCCTTCAAAAGATATATTTAAAGTTCCCGGAATACAATCTTCAGGATGCCCAATCACTTTTACATAATCCAGATTTTTTATAATCCCTGATTTTAACCTATTCTTTAATTTGAGAAGACGTTTACCTTCTTCTTCCATTTCATTTTTTCGCATTTCAACAGCTTTTGAAAATCCTAAAATACTTAGTGAATTTTCAGTACCTGCACGTCGTCCCTTTTCCTGATGGCCACCATAAATTATAGGACAAAACGGAACACCATTTTTAATATATAATGCACCAATACCTTTGGGCCCGTATATTTTATGAGCAGATATTGTTAGAAAATCAATATCCAAATCTTTTACATCAATGGGAATTTTACCAGTTGCCTGTACAGCATCAGTATGAAAAAGCCCATTATGTTTATGGACAATTTTTGCAATCCTTTTAATATCCTGAATTGTACCAATTTCATTATTAGCCATCATTATTGAAACAAGAACTGTTTGATTTTCCGACAATAAGTTTTCTAATTGATCAATATCAACTTTACCATATTCATCAACATCCAAATACTGAACATCTGCAGTTTTTCCCGCAATACATTTCACAGTTTCTATAACAGCCGGATGTTCAATTTTCGAAGTAATTATCCTTGGTTTATATAATCCGGATACATTACAGGATTTTAAGGGACAAGTGGATAATGAAAGCACGGTGTTATTTGCCTCAGACCCACTTCCCATAAAAACGATCTCTTCCGGCTGAGCACCAATAAAATCAGAAATTATTTTTCTGCTTTCCTCTATTTTTTGTCGTGCTTCTCTTCCAAAACTATGCATACTCGATGGATTACCAAATAAATCCATGTTTTCAATCATATATTTTTTTACTTCCGGATGAAGTGGTGTAGTTGCATTATGATCTAAATATATTCTTTCCCCAGACATTCTCGGCCTCATTGTTTGTGTTTTTTTATTTTTTTTAATAAACCTAATAACTTAACTTTTTATTAGATATCAAAAAATACTAAATGTAAGAAAATCTATTATATATTCTTTTTGAAATATGTAAATTAGATTTAAACTAAGTGAAGGACTAAATATATGTTAAATATTTTAAATGAAATTTGGATATTCCTACTTATCGTAAGCCCTTGGCTTTTACTCGGACTTTTTATTGCAGGCTTGATTCATTCTTTTATCGGTGAAACTTTTATTAAAAATCATCTTGGTGGGAAAGGATTTATTCCCATA
>JAOZSG010000348.1 GCA_029939785.1 Fidelibacterota bacterium
ATATTCTCCAAAGTCAGGCACGTTTTTGATATTGTTAAAATATAAATAATTTAATTTTGTCAAATTATTAAGAAAGTAGTTACAAAAATCAATTAATTTTGATTTGGAATTGGAAGTTGCAATAAATGTAGTTCTTAGGAAATTTTCAATATTATATACATTAAGATGATTTGTTTGAAGAACATTCTGTATATGTGCATTTCCAATTGTATTACCTAATAAAAAATCATTGATTTGGATTTCAGCAGGTAAAATATCTCTCAGACCGGCTTGAAAGTGAAAATGCGGACATGATGCTCCTGCGAGAGCACCGTTGAAATAAATTGAATAATCTGACATTTCTTTCGCAAACCTAAACATATCAGGAAAATTATCTTTTATCAGCTGTTTCTCATGTTTAATACTGGCAATGGTTAAATCTCCCGGTTTTGTTATCCCGGGATTTGCAAGTATCAGATATTTTTTATCTAAAAATTCCAATCCTTTTTGTCCTTCTAATAAATTACATAGAATACATTTCCTTCCTTCTTTCTTCTTAGATACAAAAGTATTGGCAAGTACACTGTTCATTCTGGACATATTCATGTAAATATCTATTGATATTCCATTGATTATGATTGTTTTGCTTTGGGAATTGTTTGATAGTTTCATGTTTTTAATTAATTCAGGAAATCCACTATCACTATTTAATTGGTGTTTTAACAATGCTTTAATTTTGTTGTTTGAAGTTGGTTTGTTATTATTTAAAAAAAAATGAAGTTCATTGATATTAATTTGAGATTTTGATATATGCATATTCTTCCTTTTAAAATGTAAATCTAAATTTGAAAGTATTAAAACGAAAGAGTTTCTTTTATTGATTAATATTTTTTCTTATTTTTCGCACATGAAAATTAAAATGGTCATAACTGATTTTGATGGAACATTATTGAATTCGCAGAAAATTGTTAGCATTGATAACAGAAATGCACTTGAATTACTGGGGAAGGAAAAAATATGTAGGGTAATTGCCATCGGACGTAATTTATATTCTCTGAATAAAGTAATAAATAATGATTTTCCTGTGGATTATTAAATTGGAAAACAAAAGAAATTATTTTTCAGGGAAATTTAGACTGTGTAACAGTTATAAATAAGATGATATTTTAAAAAGACAATAGTATTAAAATAGGAAATAAGGAAATGAAAAAGATAATAGTATTATTAATAATTGTGCTGACAATTATTATAGGATGTAGTAAAAGAGGAAAACAGGTTGAAGTAAAAAAAGTTGAAAATGCTGAAATGAATTGGATATATAATATTGATTCTGCAATAGTTTCTGCTCAACAAAATAATAAATTACTTATGGTAGAATTTATGGCAACATGGTGTCCACCTTGCAAAGAAATGGAAGCAACTACATTCATTAGTAAAGATGTCATCGAGACTGCTTCGAAATTTATAACCGTAAGAATTGATGTTGACAAACAGGGTGATATTGCAAATTCTTATAATTGTAACGCAGGCAAATATGGCGGTATAGGAGTTCCAAATATTCTTTTTATGGATGCTGAACAGAATAGAATTAAACATATTATTGGATTTCAATCACCTGAAAAACTGACAGCAATAATGGATTCTGTGCTTACTGAAAAATATTAAAAGGAGTTAAACAATATGAATAATTTATTTACTGAATTTCCACATAGAAGATATAATATTTTAACAGGAGAGTGGATTCTTGTTTCTCCACATAGAACAAAGCGACCATGGCAGGGAAACAAAGAAATAATTACAGATGATTTCAGACCACAATATGATCCAAAATGTTATCTTTGTCCCGGTAACGAGCGAGCGGGTGGGAAAGTTAATAAACAATATGAATCAACTTTTGTGTTTGAAAATGATTTTGCTGCATTGTTGCCCAAATCAGATTTGGAATCGAGTACTAAATCAGATTTTTTTAAAATTAAAAATATTGAAGGAACAAGCAGAGTAATTTGTTTTTCACCCAGACATGACAGAACAATGGCAGAAATGGAAGTTAGTAATATCAGAAAAGTAGTAGATGTATGGGATGAGCAGATTAAAGATCTTAGTAAAAAGTATAAATGGGTTCAAATATTCGAGAATAAAGGTGCTACAATGGGCTGTTCTAATCCTCATCCACACGGACAAATATGGGCAGGAACAGAATTGCCAAATGAACCTTCAAAAGAGAATATTCACCAACAAAAATATTATTTGGAAAAGAACTCTGTTTTATTGATTGATTATTTACAAACTGAACTTGAGAAGAAAGAAAGAGTTGTTGTGGAGAATGATAATTGGGCTGTGATTGTTCCTTTTTGGGCATTGTGGCCTTATGAAACAATATTACTGCCTAAACGTCATATATTAAAATTAACAGATCTCTCAGATCACGAAAAGGATGATCTTGCTGATATATTAAAACAGATTCTTGTTAAATATGATAATTTATTTGAAACCTCATTTCCATATACTATGGGCTGGCATGGAGCACCAAATGATAAAGCAGATTATTCTTACTGGCAACTTCATGCACATTTTTATCCACCATTATTACGGTCAGCAACTGTGAAAAAATTTATGGTTGGCTATGAAATGCTGGCAGAAGCTCAAAGAGATATTACAGCAGAACAGGCTACTGAAAAACTAAAAAGATTATCAGATATTCATTATAAACAGAAATAACTAAAATGTTTATTTACTTTATATGATCAGATAAATCCGGATAATATTTTTTCATACAATCTTCACAAAGACCATGTGTAAATTGTGCATCTGTATGTTTGCTTATATATGTTTCTACTTGTTGCCAGTATCCTTTGTCATCACGGATCTTTTTACATCCCGAACAAATTGGAACAATTCCTCTAAGAGTTTTTACATGATCGAGAGCGTCATTTAATTCAATAATTAATTTTTTGCGTTTTTCTTCTTCCTGCCTTTTATGATTGATTGTTACAGCTATTTTCCGGGAGCCAAGGAATAAAATTATTGTTAAAAACAATACAATAATGACTGTTAATAGAAGTCGTTTGTTTTTATTTGCATTTATATCATCTGTTGGAATAAAAGATACGATTTTCCAAAAGTATTCTTTCGCATCCAATAGAGATATACTTGGTTCGAAAGCATTACCAGAACCTGAACTGGATGTTTGTCCATTCAACAGTGGATGGATAGTTTTAAATGTTATCATACCCAAGTTTGTGATAAATTGATTTGAGTCTTCTGATTTTATTTTATCCCAGATTTTTGGATATTTATTTGAAAATGAACAGTCTTGTTTATCTTCAAACATAAAGCCCCACGACTTTTCAGTTTCTCTATTATAAATCCAATAGCCATTATTGTTAATCAACATTGATTGACTTTTTTTGGAATGATCAATATAAGAAGAAAATCTGTTAAGGAGATGTGTACCTAAATAGTTAAGTAACATAATTCCTTGTTTATTGCCTTTTGAATCATATATTGGTGTCCCAAAACGTATCATTGGCTTAAAAGGTCTCTCTATTTCTCCATGTTCAATATTCAGATCAAATGGAGAGACAAATATTTCACCTTGATTCATT
>JAOZSG010000349.1 GCA_029939785.1 Fidelibacterota bacterium
GTAATTCTTGATAACAGATATGATGATTATCAGGAAGAACGAGAAGTTCTTGAAAAAATTGGTGCAAAAGTTATTATTGAATCAAATACTGATAAAAAGTGCATTCTCAAGGCTGTTAAAGATGTTGATGGAATAATAGTCAATCTTGCAGAAATTGATAAAGACGTAATTGATGCAATGGAAAAATGCAAATGTGTTTCTCGCTATGGTGTTGGTTATGATAATGTTGATAAGAAAGCATTAGATAATAAAAATATTTTTCTTGCAAATGTTCCAGATTACTGTGCTGAAGAAGTGTCAGACCAAGCTTTGGCTTTATGGATGAGTTGTGTTAGGTTAATACCTCAAAAAGATAAAGAGATTCGTAATGGAAAATGGAATCTCTCTGGCATTCGGGATATTCATAGAATTTCGGGACGAACATTTGGGTTTATTGGTTTCGGAACTATAGCACAATGCTTTTTCAGAAAACTAAAGGGATTTAACTTAGGACGTGTGTTAGTTTCAGATCCAATTTTAACAGAAGAGAAAGCCACTGAATTAGGTGTTGAAAAAGTTAACTTAGAAATGCTTTGTAAAGAATCAGATTATATTTCGTTACATGCCCCTCTTATTAATTCAACTAAAGGAATAATTGGGAAAAATGAATTAGGATTAATGAAACCAACAGCAATTTTGGTGAATACTTCCAGAGGTGGATTGATAAAAGAGAGTGAATTAATTGTAGCTCTTAAAGAGAATGTAATAGCAGGAGCAGGACTTGATGTTTTTGAAAATGAACCATTAGAGGAAAACAGTGAACTGCGTAATTTGGATAATGTTGTATTATCCGATCATGCAGGATGGTATTCTGAAGAGGCCTTATCGGAATTAAAAAGAAAAGCAGCTCAGAATATAGCTGATACTTTAACGAAAGGTAAACCAACATATTTGGTATCATAAATTCTGAAACATATAAAAAATGAAAGAAAAAATTTGAACAGAATTAGCATGATAAACAGGATAATAAAATAGTTATCCGGTAAATCCAGTTAATCCAGTATGAAAAATGAGGTAAAAAAAATGGCAATACACACAAGATTAAAAGTTTTAATAAGTATGAAAAAAGTGGGAATTATTCCCGTGTTTTATAATGCTGATTACGAAATAGCTAAAAATGTAATTTCGGCATGTGCTGATGGCGGAGCAACTGTAGTGGAATTTGTAAATAGAGGCGACAGAGCTATTGATGTTTTTAGTAAACTTCGTGCATATTTTGCAGAAAATAGGACTGAAATAATATTGGGAGTTGGATCAATCGTTGATGATATTACAGCAGGAATGTATATTAATGCCGGAGCAGATTTTGTCGTCGGACCTATGCTTGATGAAGATGTTGCAAAAATCTGTAATAAACGAAAAATCCCTTATTCTCCGGGTTGTGGAACAGTTACAGAAATTCAAAAAGCACATGAACTTGGAGTTGATATATGTAAAGCATTTCCCGGGAGTTCTATAGGTGGACCGTCATTTGTCAAATCCGTAAAAGGTCCTATGCCATGGACTGAAATAATGCCTACAGGTGGGGTTTCTCCTACAGAAGAGAGCCTGAAAGAATGGTTTGAAGCGGGAATTGTTTGTGCAGGAATGGGATCAAAGTTAATTACGAAAGAGTTGTTGGAAACCGGAAACTTTGCAGGAATAACCGAAAATGTAAAAAAAGTAATTGAATTAGTAAAAAAAATAAGGAGATAAAATGTTAAAAATAAAAAATAAAAAAGAATGCGATTTTGATATATGTTCTCTCGGTGAGGTAATGTTACGATTAGATCCGGGTGAAGGACGAATACGTACAACCCGTCATTTTAAAGCCTGGGAAGGTGGTGGAGAATACAATGTTGCCAGAGGGTTACGTAAGTGTTTTAATCAACGTGGTATGGTAGTCACTTCTTTTGCTGATAATGAAATAGGGCATCTCGTTGAAGACTGTATTATGCAGGGTGGAATTGAAACAAAATATATTAAATGGGTACCTTATGACGGACTTGGACAAAAGGTTAGGAATGGATTGAATTTTACAGAGCGAGGATTTGGAGTTCGTGGAGCTCAGGGTGTTTCTGATAGAGGAAATACAGCAATATCTCAAATAAAACCCGGCGATATCAACTGGGAAGAAATTTTTGGAAAACGTGGAGTTCGCTGGTTTCATACAGGAGGAATTTTTGCAGCACTTTCTGATTCTACTGCTGAAGTTGCAGAAGAAGCTATGACTATAGCTCGTAAACACGGAACTATTATTTCCTATGATCTAAATTATCGTCCGTCTCTTTGGAAAAGTATTGGTGGAATAGAAAAGGCACAATTAGTAAATAAAAGACTTGCAAAATTTGTAGATGTAATGATAGGAAATGAAGAAGATTTTACAGCCTGTCTGGGCTTATCTATCGAGGGAACAGATGATAATTTAACAAATCTTGAAATAGATTCATTTAAGAATATGATATCTAATGCTGTTGAAATGTATCCTAATTTTCAAGCTGTTGCAACTACTTTACGTGGTGTTAAGACTGCTACGATCAATGATTGGGGTGCTGTTTGTTGGTATGAAGGGAATTTTCATGAGGCAATTCATCGTCCAAACCTGGAGATAATGGATAGAGTTGGTGGTGGTGATAGTTTTGCTTCGGGATTAATTTATGGATTTCTAACCGGACAGAATGCAGACAAAGCAGTAAATTATGGTGCAGCACACGGTGCACTGGCAATGACGACACCAGGAGATACAACAATGGCAACAGTTAAAGAAGTTGAGAAACTATTGGCTGGAGCAGGTGCAAGAGTGGACAGATAATTTTCTAATAATCTAATAAGTATTGGAGATTTGCGTGAAAAAAATAAAATTGGGAAACTCTAAATTGAATGTTAGTGAATCTTGTTTGGGATCAATGACTTTTGGGGATGAAACAAATGAAACAGATAGCTTCGCCATTATGGATAATTTTGTTCAAAAAGGAGGAAACTTTATTGATACAGCAAATATGTATTCTAAAGGTGTATCCGAAAAAATTATTGGAAAATGGTTAAGAAACAAAAAAAGGGAAGATTTAGTAATTGCGACTAAACAATTTTGGTCAATGTCTAACAATTCGAATATAAATGGATCTAATCGAAAACAAATTAATAATGATTTAGAAGATAGTTTGAAGCGTTTGCAAACTGATTATATTGATTTGTATTATGTTCATTTTTTTGATGTGCATACGCCTCTCGAAGAAACATACAATGCGTTAAATGATTTGGTTAATGAGGGTAAAATTCGCAATATTGGAGTTAGCAATTATACAGCATATCAATTTCAAAAAACATTAGATATTTGTGATAATAATAATTTTACAAAACCCATTGTTTTTCAGCCTTTTTATAATTTAATGGTTCGTTCAATAGAGTATGAAATTCTTCCTTTATGTATGGAAGAGAAGATCACAATTCTTCCATGGAGTCCACTGTTTGGCGGTTGGTTGAGCGGAAAATATTATCGTGGCATGAAACCTCCTGAAAATACTCGTGTTTCTAATTCTACCCGTTTTGCCTGGG
>JAOZSG010000048.1:0-7178 GCA_029939785.1 Fidelibacterota bacterium
CGGAGTATATGTATATAGTGAAAGTGGAAATGGAACCGGCTATTCCTATGTATCTATTCGAGGTTTTGACCAAAGCCGAATTGCCGTAATGCTGGATAATGTGCCTTTGAATGATAATGAAAGTCATCAGGTATATTGGGTAGATCATGGAGACATTCTTTCTGATGCAAAGGATGTGCAGATCCAAAGAGGAATCGGAAACAGTCTTTATGGTGCTGCTGCTTTTGGTGGATCTATCAATATTTTAACTCAAATAGCGAAAACAGAACCACAACTATCCTTTACTGCCGGACATGGTTCATATAATACTTCCAAATATAGTATAAAGATGAACACCGGTCAAAAACTTGGTGATAATTTAAGTCTTACTGCAAGAGTTTCCAGAATTACTACTGATGGCTATCGTGAATATCATGGAAGTGAACAAAATGGTTTTTTCTTCGGTATAGAGCATAGAACCCCAAAAATATCAAACCAGTTTCGGGCATTGATTGGATATGAAAATGCTAATCTGGCTTGGGATGGAGTTAGTTCATCTGACATTAATAACAGAAAAAAAAGACGTGAAAGTTATAAAGCCTATACTGATGATTTCCTCCAACAGATTTATTCCTTAAATACAATTTATAAGATAAAATCAAATATAATTTTCAGAAATGTATCTTACCTTGTAAAGGGAAAAGGATATTATGAAACCCAAAAACAGGGGCAAAATTTCTATTCCTATAATCTGGATATAAATAATCAATATCCTGATTCAACTGAAAAAAATATGGAAACTGATCTCCTTCGCAGAAAATGGTTAAATAATCAATATTTTGGAATTATACCTACTTTAACATTAAAACAAGATAGATATAGATTGGATATTGGTGCTGAATTTCGATCATACAGAGGTGATCATTTTGGAAAAGTTACAAATTTTTCTGATACTAATCTGGTAAATCATTTTGGCAATGACTGGTATGAATATTATGATTATACCGGAAAAAAACTATCATCTACATTCTTTCTTCACTTTGCATATTTTGTATCGAATAAACTTAGTTTCTTCACTGATTTTCAATATCAAAAACATCACTGGACATTAGAACAGGATAGGATAGGTCATGCTGCCGGTCACTCCCTTTCTGCTTATTGGGATTTTCAAAATCCAAGATTTGGGATAATGTATAATATGAATGATCATGTATCCTTATTTGTCAACTATGGAAAATCAAGTAAAGAACCTGCTGACAATCAGATAATCAAAGCAGATGATGTATTTAGTGAACCGGTAAAAGCAGCAGCTGAAGTTATAGATGATTACGAGGCTGGTCTTCAATTTCAATTTCATAAAATTGCTGTCAAAACAAATTTTTATAGAATTAATTATGATAATGAACAGTTAAAAAATATCGACATAGAACAAGAAGGTGAGTATGAATATTTTTCAGGAGATGCTACTATTCACCAGGGATTTGAAATAAGTATCAAATATGAACCTGGAAATAATTTTTCAGCTTTTATGAATAATTCTATCTCACAAAACATTTTTACAACCGGTGAATTCAAAGACAATGTGTTACCCACTACTCCATCATTTTTATTGAATGTTGGTGCTAACTATTCACCTTCTGAAAATCTGGTGTTGTTTTCCAATTTTCGATATGTTGGCAAACAATATCTTGATATAGCAAATGCAGGAAAAATCGAATCCTATAGCGTGATCGATTTTGGAGCAAAATATCAGTGGAAAAAAGTTGAAATTACTGCAAAGATCAACAATTTGTTTGATACACTTTACTCCACTTTTGGTTATGGATATGAATATAATGGATATAATGCTTTTTATTGGCCAGGAGCAACTCGAAATATGTTTGTTGCTGTTTCTTATTCGCTATAATAATCAATAGATAATTTTTAAGTTGTAATTATTTTATTTGAAGTTTATATTTAGAAGTATAAACAAAACAACAAGAGGTTAAGATGCAAGCAACTGCAAAAGATTTAAGGTTCCATTCAAAAGAATTATTAGAATCCGTTGAACGGGGCGAAGAAGTTGTTATAACTTATCGTGGTAAACCTCGGGCAAAATTAATTCCCATCCATAAAGAAAAAACTATTCTTTCCGAAGAAAAAAACAAACTTTTTGGTATCTGGAAAGATAATGATTCTGTATTAGACGTTAATGATTATGTTCGAAATTTACGTAAAGGAAGATTTTAATGTTAATTGACACAGACGTCTTAATTTGGTATATGCGGGGGAATCTAAAATCATATAAACTTATTGAAAATTTAAATGGTTTTTATATTTCAGTAGTAACCTACATTGAGTTAGTACAGGGTATGCGTAATAAACGAGAATTGACTGAACTAAGAAAAGCTATAAGAAATTGGAATTGTAAAATAATCCATATTAATGACGAAATTTCTTCAAAGGCAATGTTTTATGTTGAGCGTCACTATCTAAGTAATTCCTTGCAACTTGCAGATGCTTTAGTTGCTACAACAGCTTTGGTGAATGGATTAACTATTATTACGGGAAATAATAAACATTTTAAAATAATCAAAGAGTTGGAAATTAATCGTTTCATACCAGAATAAATAATAGATCGTAAGAATATATAAAATCGTAATGAGGCAATAATGTTATCAGAAGTATTTTTTAATAGTGTAATGATCACAGGGTTTATTTTGGTCATGATGCTGGTCATTGAATATATCAATGTGCTGACAGAAGGATTATGGCAGGAATTTCTTACTGGGAAAAAATGGGTACAATACATTATAGCAGGTTTAATGGGAGTAATTCCCGGTTGTCTTGGTACTTTTACAGTTGTTACTCTTTTCTCACATAGAATAGTATCCTTTGGTGCATTGGTAACTGCTATGATTGCCACAAGTGGTGATGAGGCTTTTGTAATGCTTGCAATGTTTCCGGGAAAGGCACTAATGCTATTTGGAATTCTGCTGGGAATTGGTATTCTTGCCGGAATCTTAACTGATAAATTTGTACCAACAGGTTTTGTCACTAATAAAATTAAACATAATAAACTTCCACTTCATAAAGAAGATTCATGTGTTTGTTTTCCAAAAAATAAAATTATTTCACAATTAAAGAATCCTTCAATGGAAAGAGTATTATTGATTGTTATTTTGGCTCTGTTTTTAATAGCTGTAATATCAGGCTTGGTTGGTCATAATCATAATAGTTTCCCAAAAATATCAGAAAATCATAGTGAGCATTCCAGCCACGATCATTCCACACATGAAGGACATGAACATACTTCATCAGTAGAACACATACATGAAAATCACAGCGACCATAGCGAATTTGATTGGATAAAACTGACATTGATAATAACATCAGTTTTATCTCTGCTAATTGTACTGACTGTTCCTCAGCACTTTCTTAAGCACCATTTCTGGGATCATATCATAAAAGTTCACATTCCTAAAATATTTATATGGACTTTTGGTGCATTGCTTGTAATACATATACTTATGAAATACATTGATTTACAACATATAATTTCACAAAATATGTTGATTACCTTATTTATAGCAGTACTTATAGGAATTATACCAGAATCAGGACCACACCTACTTTTTGTTACAATGTTTTTCCAAGGTCTTATTCCATTTAATATTTTATTAGCAAGTTCAATTGTTCAGGATGGTCATGGAATGATTCCTGTTTTAGCAGAATCCAAACGTGGATTTATTTTGGTTAAATTTATCAATATTGTAGTAGGTTTGAGTGTAGGGCTAATAGGGTATTATTTTTTCCAGCTTGCTTAAATCTCTTGATAGTTCTAAATTCATGCAAATCTTCGGGACAGGGTGAAATTCCCAATCGGCGGTGATAGTCCGCGAGTCCGTCAGCTGGCGGATTGAAACTGTGAAATTCAGATACCGACGGTAAAAATCCGGATGAGAGAAGATGTGATTAATTTGTCCCGAAATATCGGGATTTTTTTATGTGCGAATATCAAAAATGGATAATAAAAACACTGGAACTTGCTAAAAAAGGCAGAGGTTTCACCAGCCCTAATCCTGTTGTTGGCTCGGTAATAATCAAGAACAATAAAATTATAAGTGAAGGATATCACAAAAAATTTGGTGATATTCATGCAGAAGCAATGGCTCTGAAAATTGCCGGAGATGAAGCAAGAGGAGCGACACTTTATGTTAATCTTGAACCATGTTCTATTTTCGGAAAAACACCACCATGTACAGATGCAATTATTGAGGCTGGAATAACAAAAGTGATCATAGGCACAACAGATCCGAATCCAAAAATAAATGGCAGTGGTATAAAAAAACTACGTAATTCAGGTATAGAAGTGATTACAGATGTGATGAAAAAGGAATGTGATGAAATTAACAAAGGTTTTTTTACTCATATTCAAAAGAATCGTCCATGGATTACTCTGAAACTGGCTTTTACAGCAGACGGTTATCTTGCTGATGCATCTGGTAGAAGTAAATGGATAACATCTTCTGATGCTCGAGAATATGTTATGACTCAGAGAACAAAATATGATGCAATCATGGTAGGTGCCGGTACTGTGATGGTTGATGATCCTGGATTATTACCACAATCGAAAAATGGCTTTATTCCCTATCGTATTGTAATAGATGATAATCTTGCTATTCCTTATAGAAATAAACTTGTATCTGATGATTTTAGAAACAGAACTGTTATTGTCACTTGTGTTGAAGGAAAAGATAAAAAAAAACAGGAACTAAAAAATCGCAAACTATCATTATTAGAAGTGGAAAATGATGGATTTGGTTGGGTTAATCTTGAAAAAGCTTTTCATAAACTGAGTAAATTTGGAATTACTTCAATTTATTGTGAGGGTGGCGGACAGTTGGCAGGCTCCTTAGTTAATCAGGGATTAATTGATGAATTGCAATTGTTCATAGCACCAAAGATTCTTGGTAAAGGAATTTTTGGTTTTAGCGGAATCATGAGATCTCTTGAAGATTCAATTAATTTAGAATGGGAAGATCCTGTTAAAATCGGACGGGATATATTACTTAAAGGGAAATTGATATAATGTTTACAGGATTAGTGGAAGAAATTGGTCAGGTTTCCGGAATTTTATCCAATCGGGAAGGTAAAGTATTTTCAATCAAAACTACAAAAGTTAGTGAAGGTACTAAACTCGGAGATAGTATTTCTGTGGATGGAACATGTTTAAGTGTAATAGATATTAATAAAAATATTCTTTCTGTTCAGGCTGTTAATGAAACATTACAAAAAACGACTTTAAACTTAATAAAGACAAATGACAAAGTAAATCTGGAACGGGCAATGCTTGCCAATGGTCGTTTTGGAGGTCATATTGTCCAGGGACATATAGATGGAACAGGCCGAATGATAAGTCTGGATTATTCTGGAGATTCGGGTGTACTTGTAATTTCAGTATCATCAGATATTGCTAAATATATAGTAAAAAAAGGTTCGATTACAATTAATGGAATAAGTCTTACTGTTGCTGATATTTCAAACAATCTTATTAAAGTAGCAGTTATACCAATTACATTAAAAGAAACTAATCTTGGAATAAAAAAATCAGGAGATTACCTAAATATTGAAACAGATATTTTAGCAAAATATGTAGAAAAACTTGTTATTGGATCACCAAAAGAATCATTAATAGAAAATATCAAAAAATGGGGTTATTAATACAGTTCGAATACAGAGAATAAATAATAAGAACAAACAATCCATCTTAATCTGTAAACAAAAAAAATATTAAATACTTAAATAATGAGGAAACAAATGAAGTTTCATAAAATCGAAGAAGCAATAGAAGATTTTAAACAAGGAAAAATAGTACTTGTTGTAGATGATGAAGATCGTGAAAATGAAGGTGATTTTATTATTGCTGCAGAAGCCGCGACTCCGGAAAATGTAAATTTTCTGATTAAAGAGGGACGAGGTTTGATGTGTGTAGCAATTACTGAAGAAAGAGCCAAAGAACTAAAGTTGGAACTTATGGTTTCTGATAATACGTCACATTTATCAACAGCATTTACAGTAAGTGTAGATTATAAGATTGGAACAACTACAGGTATTTCTGCTCACGATAGATACAAGACAATACAGGCTCTGGCAAATCCAGATGCAAAGCCTGACGATTTTGGAAGACCAGGTCATATATTTCCTCTAATTGCAAAAAAAGGTGGTGTTTTACGAAGAACAGGTCATACAGAAGCGTCCTGTGATCTGGCAACAATATCTGGTTTTAATCCGGTTGCTGTACTCATTGAAATCATGGATGATGACGGGACAATGGCAAAACGGGATAAATTATATAAAATTGCAAAAAAACATAATATAAAAATGATTACCATTGAAGATTTAATAAAATTCAGACGCAAGACAGAAAAGTTTATTAATAAAGTGAGTGAAACTGAATTACCAACTCATGCTGGCTTATTTCATTTAAGCATGTATGTTGACAGTTTAACGAAAGACGAACATTTGGCATTAGTAAAAGGTAAAATTAATTCTGATGAACCTGTATTAGTGAGAGTTCACTCAGAATGTTTTACCGGAGATGTGTTAGGTTCAAAGCGTTGCGATTGTGGCGATCAATTAAAAAAAGCAATGGAAATGATTGAGTCAGAAGGTAGTGGCATCATATTATATTTGCGTCAGGAAGGTAGAGGTATTGGTCTCAAACATAAGTTAACTGCTTATCAACTTCAGGATAAAGGAATGGATACTGTAGAAGCAAATGTGGAATTGGGATTTCCTGCTGATATGAGAGATTATGGAATGGGTGCTCAGATACTCTCTGATTTAGGAGTAAAAAAGATGAGATTAATTACAAATAATCCTCATAAAATGATAGGACTTGAAGGTTACGGACTTGAGGTAATTGAAATGGTACCAATTGAAATTAATCCAACGAAAGAGAATATTAGATATCTGGAAACTAAGAGGGATAAGATGGGACATCGTATATTAGATAATGGGAAGAAAAAATAACCTCCCCTCTGTTCCCTCCTTAAAAAAAGGAGGGGACAGAAGAATATTGAGATATTATGAAAAAAATCAAAAATAAAGTTTTCCCAACAATTGCATTGCCAAATGAAATTTGGGAACAGGCACTTGTCCCCTCCTTTGTTAGGGAGGGGTTAGGGGAGGTTCTTACAAATGCCAAAAATATTTAA
>JAOZSG010000048.1:7278-13338 GCA_029939785.1 Fidelibacterota bacterium
GGAGGGGTTAGGGGAGGTTCTTACAAATGCCAAAAATATTTAAAACATAAAATTAATTATTAATCAAAAAAATAGGTGAAAAAATGGTAAAAGTACATGAAGGAATGTTAAATGCTGAAGGTATGAAAATCGCTATAATCTCAGCACGTTTCAACGATATGATTACAAAAGAACTAACACAAGGTTCTATCGACTGTTTAAAAAGACATGGAGTGAAAGAAGGCGATATCCATCTTTATTGGGTACCCGGTGCATTTGAAATACCATCTACAGCAAGAAAAGTTGCCGAATCCGGAAAATTTGATGGTGTGATATGCATTGGAGCCGTGATACGTGGAGCAACTCCTCATTTTGACATGGTTGCAAATGAAGCTACAAAAGGCATTGCACAAGTAGGAATGAACTCTAATGTTCCTGTGATTTTTGGCGTTCTCACGACAGACAGTATCGAGCAGGCACTGGAAAGAGCCGGTACCAAAGCTGGGAACAAAGGCTGGGATGCTGCATTAAATGTTATTGAAATGGTGAATCTGAATAAAAATATTTAAGTTTAAATTAATATGAAATAGTCCCAAGGAATTCTTATGTCAAATAATTTAAAACCTATTTTTATCACACTTCTATTTTTATTAATTGGATTCAAACCTGTTCAATCTCAATCAATTGTTGGAGAATGGGAGAATTATACTTCCATTCTTGATTTTCGTGATATAATACAAAATCAAAATTATATACTTGGAGCAACAAGCGGAGGTTTAGTCAAATTTGATCTGGATGAAAAAAAATTCAATATATATGGTCTAAAAGATGGTTTAAGTAAAATTGATCTTAACAGTTTAAAAATTGACAAAAATGGAAAACTATGGATTTGTTCCGGAGCACCAGTTGGTGAAATAAATATATGGGACATTGAAAATGAAGAGGTTATCAAAGTATTTGATCAAAACGTCTGGGATGAAAACCTTACATCTTTTTCATCTATAGATTTTTACCAAAACAAAGCTTTTGCTGCTTGTCAATGGAATATGGATTGGGGAATTTTCGAGTTTGATTGTACAGATGAATATCATTATAAAGATTTCTATTTCAACTTTCCTGTTAATATTACTAATATTAATTCAGTAAAAATAATTAATGATTCGTTATGGTTGTGTACAAATTCAGGATTATTTGTCACTAACCCAGACAGGAATGACCTCAAAGCACCTGAAGCATGGAATCTTATCTCAGGAAGTCAGAGTAAAATTGTATCCGATATTATTGACTTTAATGGACAAATTATAACTAATTTAAATTCAAAATTATATAGAATTCATAAGTTAAAATCAGACGAATACAACTCAACTTTTAATTTCGATATTTATAATCTGGCAACCTCTGATGAGTTGGGATTACTAATAGCCACAAATAAAGGTATTTTTTCGATTTTAGACAATACAATCAAAAATAATTTAAAAGGTAATTTTACAAATGTGATCTCAAATGATAATGGTTTTATTGGGATAAAATATAAGAAAGGATTATTTCATTTTGATGGACAAAATGAAAATAATTATATTCCAAACTCTATGTTATCCAATATCAATACAGCCCTTTGCATTGACAACGAGAACAGACTAATAACAGCATCCAATGAAGGCTTTAGTACTTTAACATCCAATGGTTGGAAAAATATTGTTAAAGGAAATTTTGTTAATATTACTTCTGATGTTAATAATAATTATAACTATTTCATCGCAGATACAATTGATTATAATGTATCATCACGAGTTTTTAGTTTATTACAAAGACATAATGGAGATCTTTTAGCATCATTATATGGTTCTACAATTCAAAATGGCGAAAAGGGAGGAATATTAAAATTCAATCCTGATAATTTGGAAAATTATGAAACCTTTGATACTACAAATGGAGCAATAGGTACTACTGATGGTTACTATCTTACTCCGGAAATAATGAAAATGGATTCTCATAACAATATCTGGATAGCAATACATGAAACAATGAATAAAAGACCCATTTCAATACTAACAAAAGATAATGAATGGGAACATTTTTCAATTGATGAGTCAAATGGACATCTTTCAACAATTCCAACTACAATCGCTTTTGATAATATGGGTAGAGTTTGGATTGGTGGTGAGACATCATCAGGTAGTATAATATCCAAAGGTGGTATCGCAGTATTGGATTACAATAATACATTATCAGATAAAACTGATGATGAATGGTATTATATTTCCACTTCCGACGGCCTGGCTAACCCAAATGTATATTCACTGGTTTTTGATGATAATAATATTCTTTGGATAATGACATCTGAAGGAATTCAAAAAGCTGAAATTAGTGCAAATTTCCCAAATACTTATTTTTCACTAATTGATGACAAACCATTTTTTTCTAATCTATCTTTTTCAAAAGAGTGTGTAATAAAAGTTGATGGAAGAAATAATAAATGGATTACAACTGCTAATAGTGGCGGTGTAAAAGTTTATACTAATGACGATACATGGTTAAATAATTATGTAGGTTTTACAACTGAAAACTCAGGACTTCTCAGCAATGATGTTTTGGATATTGTATTTTTTGAATCCGATGGTCGAGTTGTACTGTCGACGACAAAGGGAATTTCCGTTTATAAGTCACCTTATGCTAATACCGGTAAAAAATTTAAGGAATTAAAAATATTCCCTATGCCTTTTATAATACCTTCAAACCAACCTCTTGTAATTGATGGTTTACTTCCACAAAGTGAAGTTAAAATAATCACTTTGAATGGCAGTTTTGTAAAACATTTAAATACAAAGAATGAAACTGTAAACGGTGTCCAGGCTTTTTGGGATGGTCGGGATAGTGATAATAATCTGGTAAGTAGTGGAGTTTATCTATGTATGGTCTTTAGTAAAAATGGTGAGAGTACTGTAGGAAAAATCGCTGTTATACATAAATAGATTATATTATAAAATAATTGGTTAATCCAATCATAAAAACAACAAAGGAAATGAATAATGCGAAAAATATTTATACTGATTTTATTATTATTTAGCCAATGTTCTATTATTTCAATTAATAATACATCATCCAAAATATTACAACTTGATAAAGATGCACAAAAGTTATACCCACGGGTAGAAAAATTTTTAAATTATTGTAAAACAAATCAATATCCTGTTGAAACTATCCCACAAGTTCAGATTGAAAATATAATTGTAAATAAAAAAGATCAAAATATAGATATACATTTTAATCGATTTTTCTCAAACATTCCATTTCGTTATAATAATGTAAATAAAATATATAAGGTTATGGAAAAGTTTTTAGGACGAAAATATAAAAATTATAATATAAATATATATACTTTAAACACTCCTATTGAACAATTAATACCAAATTTTTTCAGATCGGACAAAAGTTGTTATGACTATTCCAGAATTTCCGGGAAAGAAAAAGACAGAATTCCTTTGGTAAGAAATATTAGCAATCCTACGATCCCGAGTAAAGGACTTTATAACAGAAATATTGCAATTGGATACAGTCATGGTTGGTATTACAACATTAATGCTGACAGATGGGAATGGCAAAGACCAAGATTATTTCAGACTGTTGAAGATTTGTTACCTCTCTCCTACTCAATACAATATATAATCCCAATGTTAGAAAATGCCGGTGCAAATGTTTTTACACCACGTGAGAGAGATTGGCAGAAAAACGAAGTAATTGTTGATAATAACTACACTTCTCATGGGAAAATAATTAAGAACTCATCTAATCCTGAGAATAAATGGCAGGAATATAAAGATGGCGGTTTTAGTAACATAAAGTCAATATATAATACAGGAGAAAATCCTTTTGCATCTGGGACAACTTTGGAAATATTATCAGATTCAATTGAATCTGCCAGAATTGAATATATTCCGGAAATTCCAGAAGATGGATTTTATGGTGTATATATTTCCTATGCAAAAAAAGACAGTAATATTACTGATGCACATTATACTGTTTCTCATTTGGGAGGAAAAACCGAATTCCTCATAAACCAGTCAATTGGTGGTAGTACATGGACATATCTGGGACGATTTAAGTTTAAAAAGGGAATGAACTCTGAATTTGGTAAAGTAGTACTAACCAATAAAAGTCAAAATATTGGAATGTCAATAACATCGGATGCCATACGATTTGGTGGAGGTATGGGAAATATTGCAAGAAATGGCAATACCAGTAAACGAAGTAGATTTTTGGAAGGATCCAGGTATAATTTACAATATAATGGAATGCCTGATACTCTGGTTTATAGTTTATCTGAAAATAAAAATGATTATAAAGATGAATATAAAGGTAGAGGCGAATGGGTAAATTATCTAAAAGGTGCACCTTTTGGTCCAAATAGAGATAGAAATGTTGAGGGTTTACAAATTCCTATCGATTTATATTTATCTTTTCATACTGATGCTGGAATAAGACCAAAAGATGAAGTAGTTGGTACTTTAGCAATATATAGTATTGAAGATTATGATTCTGCTCTAACATTTCCCGATGGTGTTTCCAGATTGGCAAACAGAGATATTGCAGATATTATCCAGACTGAACTTGTAGATGATATTAGGAAAAAACATAATCCTGACTGGCAAAGACGAGCACTTTATAACAGGCAATATAGCGAGGCATTTACTCCAAATGTTCCAACTGTATTAATTGAACTTTTATCTCATCAAAATTTTACAGATATGCAATATGCACAAGATCCGGAATTTATGTTTGATACCGGTAGATCATTTTATAAAGGAATACTTAAATTTTTATCAATTCAACATGAAACTGAGTATGTTGTGCAACCCTTGCCAGTTGACCATTTTTATGCAGTATTTAATGATTCAACCTGTATCAAATTATCCTGGCAGCCTGTTATAGACAAATTAGAAGTAACAGCGACTCCTGATCAATATATAGTCTATTCACGCAAGAACAATGGCGATTTTGATAATGGAGTATTAGTTGACAGCACAGAATATATTTACAAAAATATTGAATATGGAATTATTTATAGTTTTAAAATAATTGCTGTAAATAAGGGTGGAAAGAGTTTTCCTTCTGAGATTTTATCTGTTTGCAAAATATCTGATAAAGAACCTGTTTTGATAGTAAATGGTTTTGACAGAGTTTCCATTCCTGCAGTAATAAATAAAAATGGAATTAAAGGATTTTTCAACCAAAAAGATGAAGGAATCTCCTATTTGAGAAATTTTAATTATACAGGATTACAAATGAATTACAAACCGGATTCGCCCTGGGAAACTAACGACAGACCAGGTTGGGGTGCAAGTTTTGGTACATATGAGACAAAAGTTATACCCGGAAATACATATGATTATCCAAAAATTCACGGAGAGGCAATTAAAAATGCCGGTTATTCATTTGTATCTTCAAGTGATGAAGTAATAATGGATAAAACTCTGGATATATCTGATTACCAAATAGTGGATCTAATTCTGGGAAAAGAAAAAGCATCAAAACCAAAGTTTAAAGCTTTTACACCCTATTTACGAAATGTTATCACAAGTTATTGCAATTCAGGTGGCCGACTAATGATCTCAGGCTCATACATTGGAACCGATCTATTTGACGATGAAAAAGATTCACTTGACATCAAGTTTGCCCATGAAATACTAAAAATGGAATTAGCCACGTCAAATGCTGTAAATTCCGGAGGTTTTTTTGTAACTGATCTAAATCTTGGATTAAAAAACAATGAATACAACTTTTATAATAATATTAATAATATTGTCTATAGTGCAGGTACTCCAGATGCGATTAATCCATACAACAAGGAAGCAGATACAATTTTAAGATATTCTGAAAATCATTTTAGTGCAGCAATTGGATACAGAAATAATTACAGTCTTGTATTACTAGGTTTTCCATTTGAGACTATTTGTACTATAGAAGATCAAAACTCTATAATGAAATCATTATTAAATTACCTTGAAAAGATCCCTTAATTTAATATTGACAATAGGAATAAATTGCCTATATGGAAAATTATTCCTTACAAATTACTTCTTT
>JAOZSG010000350.1:0-1594 GCA_029939785.1 Fidelibacterota bacterium
AAAAAATAGTACACGGATTGAACTGATCTGCACAGATTCTATTAATTTAACTCAAACCAATTCCCGACTGACGAAAAAAATCTTTAACCATGAATCTTCAGACAAATCGGTCTAATTATTCTGAAATACAGTCAGCCTTGCCTTTTGTTCTTCATAAAAATTTATTGAAAATTCAAATTCATTCAATAAATACATGAATAAATTAATCTTTAAAATCATTTCAGATTTCCGTCTTTTTTATTATATTTCCACACTATGAAAGATAAACGAAAAATAATATTAGTGGGCGATAAAGTCCTGATCGATCCGAGTAAGGATACTGAAAAAACTGAAGGTGGTCTCTATCTGCCTGCCGGAGTAAAACAAAAAGAAAAAGTACAAGGTGGATATATTATCAAAACCGGTCCTGGTTTTCCTATGCCTGCCGAAGATGAAGAAATCACTGAACCATGGGAATCAAATGAATATTCCGACATAGATTATCTTCCTCTTCAAGCTCAGGAAGGTGATTATGCACTTTTTCTTAAAAAAAAATCAATAGAAATTGAAATTGAAAAGAAAAAATATCTGATCATTCCACATCATGCAATACTTGTTTTAATGCGGGAAGATTATATGAATGAACATGAATAGGAATTTTGGAAAATATGGAGATATATCATGCCACATGAATTCACAAAAGAAGCTGAACAAATTCTGGACAAAGAATATAAAGTCCTGGATAAAGGATTTGTGAGACTTGTTGATTATATGGGCGGAGACAAAAGAATTGTAGAGTCTGCTCGTGTATCCTATGGAAAAGGAACAAAATCAGTACGAGAAGATCAGGGTCTAATAAATTACCTCATGAGCCATCACCATACATCTCCATTTGAACAAGTGATTTTTACTTTTCATTGTAAAATGCCGATATTTATTGCTCGTCAATGGATAAGACACAGAACAGCAAGATTAAATGAAATCTCTGGCAGATATTCAGTAATGGCAAATGAATTTTATGTTCCGGCAAAAGAACAAATCAGTATTCAAAGTAAAACCAACCGCCAGGGACGGGATAACACAAATGTACCGACTGAATTACAGGAAAAAGTATTAAACATCCTAACTTCATCTAATAAAAGTTGTTATGATTCTTATCAGGATATGTTAAGTGATGATATTACAAGAGAACTCGCCAGAATTAACCTTCCTCTATCGCTTTATACACAGTGGTATTGGCAGATAGATATGCACAATCTTTTTCATTTCCTAAGACTCCGAATGGATTACCATGCACAGTGGGAAATCCAGCAATATGGTAAAGTCATGGCTGAAATGGTCAAAGCCGTAGCACCCATGGCATACAAATCTTTTGAAACTCATAGCCTCAATGCTGTAACTTTTTCAGGGAAAGAATTGCAAGCGTTAAAAGATAAATTTTCCGGTAAAGAACACAATCTTAAAGGAATTTTTAAAATTGAGTATGAAAAGAAAATAGAGAAAATTCTTACTCAGACTTGACTTACAACGAGCGAAGTGAGTGTTAGTTAAGGATGAGTGATATGGATGAATTAGGTTATCACCATTAATAAAACCGGTTTAAGACAAATACGGT
>JAOZSG010000350.1:1694-3569 GCA_029939785.1 Fidelibacterota bacterium
ATATGGATGAATTAGGTTATCACCATTAATAAAACCGGTTTAAGACAAATACGGTCAGGAATGACCGTGCTACGTTTACAACGAATGAGAGACAAATACGGTCAGGAATGATCGTGCTACGCTAAATAAAATTCCTGCATACTTTTTGCATTAATTATTTGCTTGGTTGTTATTGGAAAAAATCAGGAATTTATTTATGTATTTTAATAAACTTAATCAACAACAAAAAATTCTAATAAACATAATTTTTTTCACACTCACTTTCTTCATTTTCTCACCTCTTTATTCCCAGACAGAATCAATCGGAGCTGGTAAATCTATTGATTTTTTAGGAAAAGGACATTTTGCGAAACATAATCACAGTAATCTGCTTGCACTTGGAAATACAGGTTCTATTGAAGCTTGGATACAGGCAACTTCACATAAACCCTATGCAGGTATTGTGCACAAAGGTGATATGACAACATGGGGAGACGAAAATTATTCCCTACAATTTTGGGGTGATGACGGAACATTATGTATTGCTTTCGGAGAAAATCTATATGGTGGAAATCAATTATTACTAAGCAATACAAAACTTCAAACAGGAAAAATGTATCACGTAACAGCAACCTGGGATTCTGATGTTGTTAGATTATATATCAATGGACATTTGGATGCAGAAACAAATAATAATTTTACTTTTCATAATACTCAAGACAGTAAACTAATCATTGGTTCTCAATTACCAACAAAATATAGCAACTCTTATAAAAATTTCCCTTTCGATGGATATATAGATGAAGTCCGAATATGGGGAGCAACATTATCAGAAAATGAAATCCGTGAATGGATGTGCAAACAAATAACAAGTTCTCACCCTCAATGGGCAAATCTCAGAGCAAACTATAGGTTTGATGAAATTAACAACTCCGATCTGAATGTTTATGATTTTTCTCCCAATAATTTACATTGTACTATTTCATATTATTTAAATCAAGTAGTAAATGGTTGGCAACGAAACTGGTCATTTTTTCCCTTGGGCAATAATTCTGCTTATATTGCTAATTCTATAAGTACCGGTGTAATTCCCACACTAAATCTAACTTCTTCACTGACAGATAATATAACGCTGTCCAATATTGTCGGAACTTATAAATATCTTTCAATCATCGAAGTTACAGAAAGTCCTAACTACACAAATCTTTCAGGTGCTGATGAACTTTTTGATGAACATTACTGGCATGTCTGGTCAGATAATAATACAGCTGCTTACACGATGACTTACAATTATTCAGAATTTCATGATGATGCTGATGAGACCACATTCAGGTTGCTCAAAAGAGAAAATGCCCTGGATAATGAATGGGACAATTCCAATGCAACTCAGGATCAAAATTTAAACACTTTTACTCTCACAGATCAATCCTTAAGCCGTCAATATATTCTGGGTGGTAATTCTACTTCTGCACCAACAGGCAATTATTATGTAAGAACAGACGGTGATAATTCCAAAGATGGACGAACTCCTCAAAATGCATGGAAAACAATAAAATATGCAGGAGAGCAATCACTTGAACCAGGTGATACTGTTTTTATTGCAGAAGGCATTTATACCGATATGGTAACTATTAAACATTCCGGAACGATTTCAAAACCCATAGTATATATAGGCGATAAGACTGGTGAATATTTTAGTTCTTATGCCGGTGCAGGAGAAATTCTTCTTGATGTAAATGGATCAAATAATGGAATAAAAATAAATAAACAAAATGATCTGATATTTAGAAATATTGATATTACCAATTCAAAATCTGATGCATTATATATTTATACTTCTGCAAATATTGAGATTGATAATTTTAATATTTCTAATAGTAAAAAAAACAGTATTAA
>JAOZSG010000049.1 GCA_029939785.1 Fidelibacterota bacterium
ACTCCTGCATTAATCAGAATTCCATAGTTATTGAATTTAGAGATTTTTTCAATGGCTTTATCTACAGCATATCCTTTAACAATACCACCTACTGCTAATTTGGATTCAAGTATTTTTGACGAAATTGTTTTATTTTTATGATCAATAATTAGATTCGTATAATCAACAAAAGGGAGAGTAGTAATAATTTCAGTAGAATCAGGAATGTGGATTTTTTCAGGTTTTAATGAATAAAGATTAAGGATACTTCTGATTGTAATATCAAAAGCACCATAGGTTTTATCTGAAACATGATTGCCACGTGCAACTAAATTAAGAATCTCCTCAGGCATTTTGACTGGTTTATTTATTTCACGATTGTTGAATTTATAAATCTGGCTATTAGGATTCTTTTCATAAAAAAGTGATGCAATCCGATCAATTTCAGCAAAAGCAGAATCCATTAATACCTGGGCATTTTTTTCAGATTTATCAAACAATGTAATCTGTACAACAGTACCCATTTGAAAACGGGTTTCTGTATATTTTTGTATGTTGTTAGAACATGAGGTTTGAAAAATCAGAACTATTGTGATAAAAAAAGATAATATTTTTTTCATAATTTCCTGTATTTGATGAACTTGTAAAAAGTAGTTTGAAAGTTGGAATCATTGTTACTTCGGAATCACCTTTCGATCCGTCAAAAAGCGACTCCGAAGTGACAATTTTATAGTATTCTCACACAGCCTGCCATGTTTGATAACCTCTCTTCTTCACTTCGTTTTGCAGAGCACGCCAATTCAACCACTTCAACCATTCACTATTTCAACCATCCGATGCAATACAAAATCTGTTTTTGATTTTTTCTTGCTCCATAAATAAGTAATACTTCCAAAAATTCCTAAACCTATTAAACCAAAAAGAAATTCACCAATTTCTTTAGGCATTCCAAAAATTGAATCATCAAAAAGATAATAACCACTAAAAATGCCTGATAGAAATCCAATCAATGGTAAACCATATTGCATTGCAGTCACAAGTAATTGTCCATGAGATGATGTTTGATAGGCAACTGTATCACCAACTTTTACATTAAGATTGTTTTCTAATCTCAAGGTTCTCATACCTTCATTACCTGATGTACAAATGGATTTTGAATGACATGATTCGCATACTTCGCTTTCTTTTACTTCAAGTAATGCATAATTATTATCTAAGGCTATAATTTTCCCTATTTTAATGTCGGGATTTGTCATTTATTTTCCTTTATTTTTTTGGCTCACAGATTAACAGGATAACCACGGATTTTAAAAGAGGCTGCCTATTAAATATTGACAGCCTCATATTTCAACATATTTTCTAAAACAGTTATATTATTCAGAGGCTCTCACAACATTTACTATTGCGTTTGTTGGACATTTGTCCGTTGGTAATTCAGGATTTGAGCCGTATTTGCTGTGATCAACAGATGCAAGGAAGTTTTTCACAGTAAAACCACCGGATTCATCTTTTTTTACACAAATCTGACAACCTATGCACACAACTTTACACGCTTCTTTAGCTGCTTTACCTTTATCCTGATTTTTGCAAAGCACGAAAACCTGATGGCTTTCTTTGTGCATTTCAATTATATCTCTTGGACAGACTTCTGCACATTTTCCACAACCTGTACATTTTTCTCTGTCAACAATAGGAAGTCCGTCTTCGCCCATGTGAATTGCATCAAAAGAACAAACTACACAACAGTCGCCATTTCCGAGACAGCCATAAGCACATTGTCTTTCTCCACCACTCACTAATGTAGATCCAAGACAGGTTTTTACTCCATCATAATCAGCTTTGATTGAAACATTTTTTAGCCCACCCTGACAGAGTACAACAGCAACATCTTTTTCTCCTGCTTCGTGAGAAAGTCCAAGTAATTTACCAATCTGATCTTTTGAATCATCATCTGCAACCGGACATGCCGATAGACCAACTTCACCTTTTACCATTAATTCTGCACATGCACCACAACCGGGAAGCCCACAGGCTCCACAGTTTGCACCAGGCAAAAGATCGTTTACCAATTCAATTTTCGGATCTTCTTCAACTTTTAACTTTGCGTTTGCCAGTGTTATTAATACAGCAAAGAAAAGTCCGATTCCTCCCATGCTTAATACTGCATAAATGAGAGATTCCATTATATTACTCCTTAATTAATTTTATATCATTCCAGCGAAACCCATAAATGCCAATGCAAGACAACCTGCAACAATCATTGTAATTGGTGCTCCACGAAAATGTTCCGGTACATCTGCTAATTCTAATTCTTCTCTGATTCCAGCCATTAATACAATAGCAAGTGTAAAACCTACACCGGCACTGAATCCGAATACGATACTTTCAATAAATGTGTATTCTTTCATAACAAGGAAAAGTGCCACCCCCATAATTGCACAGTTTGTTGTAATTAAAGGAAGGAAAATTCCAAGTGTATCATAGAGAGGTTTACTTACTTTTTTGATAAACATTTCAACTAATTGCACCAATGAAGCAATTACCAGAATAAAAGATACGATTTGTAGAAACTGTAAGTTTAATGGTGTAAGAATGAAGTGATATATTAACCAGGTTACAGTAGCCGCAAGAGTCATTACGAATGTCGTAGCCATTCCCATACTTAAAGAAGATTCTATTTTTTTGGAAACACCAACAAAAGGACAAATTCCTAAGAATTGTACAAGCACATAGTTGTTTATGATTGCTGCACCGATAAAAATTGTAAATAATGTCATTTTACTTCCCCTTTCTGGCGTTAATCCAGTTTGTTACGCCAATCATAAGCCCAAGTGTAATAAAAGCACCAGGAGGTAGTATCATCACCATCCACGGAACAAAACTGTCAGGCATCATCTGTAATGAAAAAATTGTCCCTGCTCCAAGCCATTCACGAATTGAACCAAGAACTGTAAGAGTTAATGTAAAACCAACTCCCATTCCCAATGCATCAATAATAGAACGACCAACATTATTTTTTGAAGCAAAAGCTTCCTGACGTCCAAGAATTACACAATTCACAACAATAAGTGGAATAAACGCTCCGAGGGATTTATGAAGTTCCGGCTGGAAAGCTGCCATACTTTTATCAGTAATTGTTACAAAAGTTGCAATTACAATAATAAAGGTTGGTATTCTAACCTCTTTGGGGATTATTTTTCGGACAGAAGAAATAATAATGCTCGAGCAAGTAATTGTAAAAATTACTGCAAGCCCCATTGCCAGACCATTAATTGCTGATGAAGTTACAGCAAGTGTAGGACAAAGACCAAGTAGCATGACAAGTACAGGATTCTCATTCCATAATCCTTTTGTAAATTCTTTTGATAAACTGATTTTATTTTTAGCCATTTTAGTTTACCTCCTTTATGAATAGAGGACGATTTTTTTTAAGAGATTTATTAATAATATTTATCACAGATTTTGAGGATATTGTCGCTCCTGTAATTGCCATGACCTGAGATTTTGATTTATCAGGTTTTTCATTTATCAAATAAGTTATTGGAGATGAAGCATTGATATTAACAAATTGTTTTGGCCACCATCCTGCATCTTGCTTATTACTTGGATCGATTTCAATTTTTGTTCCCAGTCCAGGAGTTTCAAGCTGTGAAAGTATTTTTATTGATAGAATTTTTTTCATTTTTAAATCCATCCCAACCAGAATTTTCAATTTACTCTGAAATCCATCACCAACTGCTTCAAATGCAACATTTATTGATTCACCATTTTTATCTTTTCCAATATAAAATTTAGAATCTTCAATATCTTTTTCTATATAGGTGTCTAATCCCGGAAGTACATCGCTAATGGCATTTTTTAATACTTCAGCCTGATATGCATCAATAATCGGCTGAGTATATCCTGCAAGTACTGATAATATTGCACCGGAAATTATTGCAGTCATTGTTAAAACAATTATTAATTTTGCTGATTTCATGATTTCACCTCCCCAAAGAATTTTGGTCTGGTATAGCGGTTAATCAATGGTGTAAATGCATTCATAAATAGTATCGAATACATTACACCCTCAGGTAATCCACCAAAAAGTCTGATTAGAATTAATAACAATCCGGCACCAATTCCAAAAATCCAGGCACCAATCTTAGTGACAGGAGATGTTACCATATCAGTTGCCATAAAGAAAGCACCAAGCATTAAACCACCTGATAATATATGATATATTGGATCCGGATATTCTGTTGGGTTAATCAACCAGAAAATTCCACCAAAAACTACAACAGAACCAATATAACTTACTGGAATACGCCAATCAGCCCATCCTTTTACCAAAAGAAAAATACCACCAACCAAAATTGCCAGTGCTGCGGTTTCACCAAGACATCCGCCTGTATTTCCGATTAACATTTCAAAATAATGGTCACTTTCATTAATAATCTGTTCACCAAATTTAAACCCACCAAGAGGAGTTGCCATAGTTTTTGCGTCAAGCAATGGTCTCGGATTTGTCCAGGTTGTCATACGTACAGGAAAACTTGCCTGTAAAAAAGCACGTCCCAATAAAGCAGGATTAAAAGTGTTAAAACCAAGTCCGCCAAAAATCTCTTTCCCAATTGCAATGGCGAATACTGAACCCATTACCACAAAACCAAGATTCAGACTAACTGGTAATGTCATTGCAAGCAACACACCTGTTATTATTGCAGAACCTTCATTAAATTTTCTGTTTCTCACTTTGTTTATTACAATTTCTGTAAGCAAACAAGCAATCGAAGCGGTAAGGATCATAATAAGAGATCTAAAACCGAAATAATAAACAGAAAAAACAATTGCAGGAATTAATGCAATAAGAACCCCATTCATTATTTTTTTTACACTCTCGTCAGAGGTCAAATGAGGAGAGGATGTAAGCAGAAGTTTTTTAACATCTGTTCCTTTTGTTTCTGTATTTGTTGTACTCATATTTTCACTCTTTATTCGTAATTATTTTTTATTTTTCTCATTAATCTTCAATTTACCTATTCTGATTTGATGAACCAGAGGAAGATTTGACGGACAAACATAAGAACAGGAACCACATTCTATACAGTTCATGATACCAAGTTCTTCTGCCATCTCATATTTTTCCTTTGAAACTGCTTTAGAAAGTCTTGTAGGGAGCAAAAACATTGGGCATGCTTCCACACATTTTCCACACATTATACAAGCATATTCTTTTATTTCCGGTACAGAATCAGTTGATAAACAGAGAATTCCACTTGTAGCCTTAACAACAGGCACTTCTAAAGAATATTGAGCAACACCCATCATTGGACCACCCATTAATACTTTACGTGTATCAGGTTTTAAACCACCACAATATTCAAGCAGTTTGGAAAATGGAGTTCCTATTCGTGCAATTACATTTTTAGGTTCATTGATTGCATCACCTGTAACAGTTACGACCCGTTCAACAACAGGTTTTCCCTCAATAACTGCTTCTGCAACTGCTATTGCAGTTCCCACGTTATTTACAACTGCACCAACATCCATTGGTAAGCCACCTGTCGGAACTTCTTTGTCGACTACTGCTTTGATGAGCATTTTTTCAGCACCCTGTGGATATTTTACCTGAACTGGAACAACAGAAATTGTATTTTCACCGGCAATAGCTTTTTCCATTATTTCAATTGCATCAGGTTTATTGGATTCTATTCCAATATATCCATTTTTTACATCGAGCACTTTCATAAGTATCTTAGTACCCAGAACCATTTTTTCTGTCTGTTCAGCCATCATTCTGTGGTCAGCTGTCAGATAAGGTTCACATTCACAACCATTAATAATAAAAGTATCAATTGGTTTGTCTTTCGGTGGGCTAAGTTTTACATGAGTCGGAAATGCAGCACCGCCCATACCAACAATACCTGCATCTGAAATAAGTTTTTTTAATTCATCCTTCCCAAGTTTTTCCCAATCTGAAACCTTTTCAGTTTCAATCCATTCATCGTTTCCATCACCAACAATATGTATCATTATAGATTTGGAGCCGTTTGGATGAGGAAATGCAGCAACTGCTTTCACTTTTCCAGAAATTGATGCATGAATATTACTGGATACAAAACCTGCACTTTCTGCAATTAATTGTCCAGTTTTGACTTCATCCCCTTTTTTCACACAAGGTTTACAGGGTGCACCAATATGTTGAGTTACCGGAATAAATACTTCATCAGGAATCGGAAGTGTTTCCAATAATTTGTGCTCTGCAAATTCTTTGAATTCTTTTGGGTGGGAGCCATGCTTAAATGTTTTTAGTTTCATTTACAAACCCCTTTTATCATGTTTCTCTTCGCTAACCAAAATGGTCGCGTAAATTTATAAATGTAATGTCATAAGAAAAAGTATTTTTTTGTAATAATTAATATTTTTCCGTTCAAGACCTGGGAGTTCAAGACTTGAGTTGAGAATGCGTAGCAGGCTTGACTTAAGAATTGAACCGAAGTGCGAATTAGTGATCAATGGAAAAATTACGGTCACCGACCGTGTTACGTAGTACAAGCATTTTGCAAATCAGACCTTTGACTGACCTGACTGTTCAAGCAGCCTCAACCTATTTTAGCGAAACGAAGTGAGCCAAATAGGTTTCAGGCGGATCCGGAGTTTCAGATTGAGGTTGAGATTGAGATTAAGGTTGAGATTAAGGTTGAGATTAAGGTTGAGATTGAGGTTGAGATTAAGGTTGAGGTTGAGTATTGATCATCAACAATGTTACGCAACAAACCAGGCTCAAACGATTTACGAACAAGGATTGAAGATTGTTGATTTAGGATTTGTTCAGCAGTCCGGAATAGTTCAAGACTCGAGTTAAGGATGCGTAACAAACTTGACTTGAGAATTGAACCGAAATGCGAATCAAATGATCGATGAACAATACGGTTACCGACCGTGGTAAGTAATACACATCTTGCCTGTTCAAACCTGAAAAAGTTTCATATTATCTTAAAAAGAAAATTTGTATTACCTTGCTTTGAACTTAATACATTTATTTACACTTAAAATTTTGACATTTCTCAATTTATTTTATATTATCAAATGTATGAAATATTATTTTGTCATATTTATAATACTTTTTTACACCTCTTAAATATTTTTTGAAGGATTTTAAAAATTAAACAAATTCATAATAACAATAAGGAGAAACCATGAGAATAGGAATAATTATTGGACGAATTGGAGATATCGATGGTGTATCTCTGGAAACTATCAAATGGGTCCAAATTTTAAAAAAAATGGGCCACGAAATATTTGTTTTGACTGGGGTTTCATCAAATTATATGGTTGAAGGAATTGAATGTACATTTTTACCTCAATTATCTTTTGCATCACCGGATTGTGAATGGGAACAAAAACGAGCATTTCAATTTCCTGATGAAAATCCTCAAGAATTACTAGATCATCTTGAAAAAGCTTCCGATTTAATAGCTGTCCAAATATTTAAATGGGTTATGAAAAATAATATTGATATAATATTACCTGAAAACTCTTCAGCTCTGCCCTGCCATTTATCTATGGGTATTGGCATAAAAAAATTCGTAGAACATACTGGAATTTATACTGTATGTCATGATCATGATTTTCCTTGGGAACGAGGAGAACGCTATCAAACACCTCATAAAGAAGTTGAAAAAATTGTAAAAGAAACCTTTCCATTACAAATTTCTCATGTAAAACATTATGTCATTAATACATATACACAGGATTATTTACAAAGACATTTTAACATTGATTCTGTTGTAGTTCCTAATGTTATGGATTTTTCTGAAAATTACGGCATAATTGATGACTATAATAAAGATTTCAGGAAAGATTTTGGATTTGAAGAAGATGATATTTTATTACTCCAAGTAACAAGAATTGTCAAAAGAAAAGGAATTGAAGTTGCAATAGAATTAATTGAAAAAATAGAAGATAAGAAAGTTAAACTTCTTGTAACCGGTACTTATGCTGATGATGACAGATTCGGATATTATCAACGACTTGTTAGTTTGGTAAAAAAGAAAAAACTGCAAGATCGTGTTATATTTGGTCATAAATTACTTCACTCACATAGAATGGAACAAAACGGACGTAAAATTTATTCGCTTTCTGATGTCTATGCTCACGCTACAGCTTGTACATACTTTAGTAGTTATGAAGGTTTTGGAAATGCTTTCGTTGAATGTGTGCTTGCAAAGAAACCTATTTTTGTAAATAATTATCGTCCTGTTTACTGGCCGGAAATTGGAAGTAAAGGTTTTAAAACTGTTATGATAGAAGATGGTAATCTAACTGATGATGCTGTCCAGGAAATTGATAAAATAATTCATGATCCTGAAATATGCAAGGAACAAGCAGAATTTAATTATAATCTTGGGAAAAAACATTTTTCACTCAAAGAATTAGAAAAAAAACTAGCGTTATATTTATCCTAAACTTAATGGAATTCTTATGGAAACAAATTCATTTACAATTTTAAAATCAGCAATCGAATCAGAAAATATAAACAGCTGGTTTGAAATGGATTTATTCCTCGATAAAATACGAGATACCAGGAAACCAATTACGCTTCCAGATAATTTTGATACATTTGTTAAATCTTTAAGTAAAGGTATTGCTTTTATTACTTTTGATTATGGAGTTGATGGTGTAACAATTGAAATTGAAAAATACACTCGTATTTTCCAAAATCTCGTAAAGAATCATGCAAATGAATCTCCTAATATATTTTATATAGGAGATTCATGCAATATTAATCTTTCTCAAAAGGAAAAAGTTAATTTTCATGAATTATCTGGTTCTATTGGATTTGATTATTGGGATGGATATAAAGAATTTTTCTTTACTGATCTATCGAGAGGTGGAGAAAAATATAATGAACTTTTTAAAAAAATCTGGGATCAGACAGTTTCAACAAGTTTAGAGTTAGGAAAATTTATTCAGGATAACGATATCCGATTATTAGTTCCAGTTAATATTAATTCCAATCCAGGAAATGTTGCACTTGCTTTTTCTATTGTTCTTATATCAGAGTTTATGAAAATTCCAGTGCTTAATAGCAATCATGATTTTTATTGGGAAGATGGAATTCCTAAGACAAAACGTAAGCAAAATCAATCTCCTGGTTTACGCGATCATTTTTTTACAAATGCCGGAATTGGCGAAGTTTTTTCCTTGATAGAAATGTTATATCCATGGGATAGTCCTGGTTGGTTTCAATGCACAATAAATGAAACTCAATCAAAAACTTTGATAGAAAAATTTGGATTTAATCCACTGAATGTAGGGCAAATTCCTACATTTATCGATACTGAAAAATATTCTCCCAAATCCCATAAAATGAAAAAAAACATTTTAAAGAGATTGCAAACACTTTTTACAGGTTCAGAAAAAAAATTATATTCAAAATCAATTTTGGATGTTATTGAAGAATTTAAAAATCCAATAGAATTTAATACACCATATATTCTTGGTAATAAAAGCAAAATAAATATTCATCTTGATCATTCAAATATACTAATATTACAACCTACCAGGATAATCAGACGAAAAAGAATCGAAAGAACTTTTGAGTTTTTGGGAACATTATTAAAAAATCCACAATTCCATAAATTTTTTATAACTCATTCACAACTGACAATTACAATATTAATATCCGGTCCAGTCGCTACGGGACAAGGTGATTATTATAAAGAGTTGGTTCATTCTTTTAATGATTTTTTAAACAATATTTCAGAAAAGTTTCAAAATCGAATTTTTATCGCTTTCAAATTTGGTTTTGAAATAAATGAATATATGAAACGCAATAATATCAAATCAATAGATATTAATGAGTTATTTGGAACTGCTACAATGGTCACTTTACCAAGTGAAACCGAAGGTAGGGGTTTACCTATAATTGAAAGTTCCTCGTCGGGTGTACCATTAATTGTAAATCGTTATAAACCGGAACAAGTTTATTCAGATATAATTGGTGAAAATCTTGATAATTCTCTAAGATTAAAAGTCTTTGAATTTCCTAAAGATCCTGAAATAATACCTGATGGATTTTTAGATCTATTTACTGATCATGAATCTTATGTTAACAGAAAAGAACATAACAGAAATGTAATAGAAAAACGTTTCAGCATAAAAGTTCTTCAGAAAAAAATGGAAAATTTTCTTCATATATTATGGAGTCGAAGTCAACATCCCAATATGCAAGATTTTCAAAATGTCAAAGAAATATATAAGTCTCATAATAAAATAACCAAATATAATAAACAATTTAATGATCTTGTTTTATGTGACAACAGAAAATATATACCCGGATATACAGATTTAGAATTTATGATAATATTAAAATCTTTGATTGATCCAAGTTATTTCCGGATGGAAGAAAAAGAACTTCGTGGCAGAGTTATGAGATTTGCTTATAAAATATTTAATCGACACGAGAAATACGAAAAAATTGATAAAGAAAAGAAATATTCTTATTATAATCAAATTGAAGCATTATTTGAATATAACGAAGGAATCGATGATATTGTTATTGATCATTCATTAAGTTATAGACATAGACATAACCTGCATTATAATTTCAGGAAAATTACTGAATTCGAATTAAAAGGATTAATCACAGAAATTTTCAGGAATATAATTGGTGAAATAAAAACAAAACAACTTCCAGCAATGTCATTTGATCTTTTTATGAAATCTCACTTCAGTTTAAGTGAATTAGTCGAAAATAGACCACTTAAAATAAATGATAAAAAAAGATTAGAAAAAGATTTTCACTCAAATAAGAGTATTGCAATTTTCCATGGTTCACATCTTTCATTAGAAATACGAATTTTGGTAATTAATACATTAAAATATCGTTTTGGTATAAAGAGAGATAAAGAACTTACACAAGAAATAATAAATAATTTTGATATTAATAAAATTGGCAAAATCTATTTATTCATTCGTAAAAAATCTATTGGCTCTCCGGTATATTTTGAAAAAGTAAAACAATGGGTTCATAACACTGATGATAATGAATTAAAATTGCTATATAATGCAGGATTATTTCAATTGATTCCTACAGAAGTAATAACACCGGGAACACATTTAGGACAGTTAGGTTCAGTTGCTCTTAAAACTTTATTGAAAATCAAAAATGATAATGGATTTTTAATTGCTCTTGGAGATACAAATTATATGATGATCGATAAAATCGATATTCCTTCATATCGTATTGGAACTGTCAAACATGTATTATTCAGAAATTATTCACAAATTCGTAGAACAGAATCATATATTCAATGGGTTCCAGCTGGATTGAGTCCGTGTTTGGCATATCCGACACCAATTCAGACTCCCATAAAATTCACTAAAATTTTAAAATGCAGTTTATATAAAAAATGTTGTAAAGAATTTGGAGAAGACGAAGTATTAAAGACATTACGTGAAGATGCAAATCTCTATAATAGTCCCATAAAAAGTGTGTTAGAAGGAATGATTCAGAGTGTTGATAATAATTCTCAGGAAATATCAGAAACTTTTATTAAAGCCAAAATGCTGACAGGAATTCATGACGATGGGCAGCCATGGTCAGGAGCAAGATTAAATGTAAATTCTCCAGAAGCGAAAAAAAATAAATATAACATACAATTTCATACTATGTTTTCATCAAAAATTAATGATACTGTTCTTGATTTGGTTAACAAATATGAAAAGCAAAATAAGAAACAAGTATATTTTGCCTGGAATGGTGGATATATGTTAAATCCGGAGTTAGTGGGTAAACTTGGACTTCCTGAAGAATATATTGGTAGTCCATTAGGCCTTGTGATAATTAATGGTGTAATTAAATCACTACCATTATACAATAAACCAGCATTATATATAGATGAAAATAACCAGCCGGCTATTCGACATGCGAATATAGAAAATGGCGTAACAATTTCTGTAAAAGGTGGTGACTTTTTAAAATTTTCTGCTGAACAAAGAAATATTGAACTTCCAAAAGGTCCCGGATTTTATGATTTATTATATCCTCAATCTCAAATCTATTCAAAAGGCAGGACTATATATAGATTTGCTGGTAATAAAATTATAGATATTATTACAAATACAAAAAAAATAGACATTCTTCCAGTTGGAATTACTGTATCAACAGCAGATAATTTATCTTTAAAAGGATGGGAAATTGGAACAGAGGTTGATTTTCAATTAAATGAATGGAGTAATATCAAGCATGCAATTGAAGCAGGTCCAATGACTGTTGAAGATGGAAAAATTGCAATAAATATGGAAAAAGAAGGATGGAAAACAGATTTTTCTATAGCTACTCAGGCAGCAAGAGTTGATTATACACATCTTAGAGGGCCAAAAATTGGAGTAGGATTGCTGGAATCGGGCGAACTAATCACAGTTGCGATAAATGGTAGAATCCGTGAAAGTGTTGGAGCAACACATATTGAACTGGCAAAAATATTAATAGAGCAAGGAGCAAAAACTGGAATGGGCTTTGATCCGGGTGGAAGTGTCACACTAATTCACAAAGGAAAGCAACTGAATATTTCTCCATACAACATAAATTACGAAACTAATCCATATTCACTTCCTCCGCAGGCACGCAGAATAGGAAATGCAATTCTTGGTACTATCGATCCTATGGAATAGAATGGTATCGTACCTAAAAGTATAGTGTTTTTGAGTGGCTAAATGTTATTACAAATAGAGTCGCTACTCTGTGGCTGAAACCAATTAACCATTAGCAATTCTAAATATCCAATATCCAGCAAGGAATTTCCAAGGACGAAGGAAAAATCAATAAAAACCTTTTAAAGATTATTTTAAGAAAGTGTAAAAAAACATTGAGATTTCTACCAATACTTGAATAAATATTCGAAAGGTTACATAATATCATACCTGTTAATTACCAAAATATCAGATGTACATTATTTGTTTAATCTTGATTTAAATTAGTTAATTTTTCAAGTATTAGAGGTGCATTCCTATTTGTAGAAAAGTTCATAATCATATAAATACATGATTTCAGCACTAATTTTATCATTATTTAAATTACTTATTAATTTTTCAGATAAAATATTTGTATTACCCTTTTTCCTTGGACTTCCTAATATGATTTGCACTTTTTTCATTTATAACTTTACAACTTTGATAGATTCGTAAAAAGTCTTTTTCCATATAGAATTTTCTGTGCTCCGATGCATACTTCGACGGGCTCAGCATGACAGAGAGGTCGAGAAATTGGAAGTGCTATACTTTTTACGAGTCTATCAACTTTCAAACCTTATAACTTTCAAACCTTATAACTTTCAAACCTTATAACTTTC
>JAOZSG010000050.1:0-5113 GCA_029939785.1 Fidelibacterota bacterium
AAATAATATTGGTATAATTGAAGTTCCTCTAAATTCAAAATTTCAAATTGATCGTCTAAATGTGATACATAATTTTACAAATAATCTAAAAATTATATTTTTATGTTCTCCAAATAATCCAACAGGTAATTTGATGAATATTAAAGATATTATATATATTTTGGATAAATTTAATGGGATTGTTGTTGTTGATGAGGCTTACATTGACTTTTCGTTAAAAAATGGATTATTAAATAAATTGCATAATTATGCAAATTTAATAATTTTACGTACTTTTTCAAAAGCATGGGGAATGGCAAAGGTTAGGTTAGGGATGGCTTTTGCTTCATCTGACATTATTGATATAATGAATAAAATTAAACCTCCTTACAATATAAATGGGCTTACTCAGGAGAGTGCTATAGGTGCTTTTCAAAACATTGATAAAAAAAATGAGATGATTAAAGAAATTTTATCTGAACGTGAAAATTTGGAAAAGGAATTAAATAAATTTGAGTTTGTTAAAAATATTTATCCTTCAGATTCAAATTTTCTTTTAGTAAAATTTAAAAATAGTTATAAAATTTTTAATTATTTAAAAGAAAATAAGATTATTGTGCGCGATCGTTCAAATGTAATTGGATGTGAGAATTGTTTGAGAATCACAATTGGAACAAGAGAAGAAAACACAAAATTAATAAGTGTATTAGATGATAAAAAATAATAAAATCATAGATCTGTCACATTGAGTCAGTCAGTAGCCGGATTTACAACCTGTCGAAATGTGTACCGGAGCACTAATATTATGAAAATTGAAAATCAGTTAGATAGAGCTTCGAGCACCCTTCGACGGGCTCAGGATGACAGTTAATGGTAGTGTCAAAAGTTTTATGAAAAAATATATAAGAGGAATAATGAAAAAATTACTTATAATTGATAGAGACGGCACAATTATTATTGAACCTGAAGATAAACAGATTGATTCATTAGAAAAACTGGAATTTTACCCGGCAGTAATTACAAATTTATGTAAAATTGTTAATGAATCAGATTATGAACTTATTATGGTTTCAAATCAAGATGGCTTGGGTACAGATTCATTTCCGGAAAATACTTTTTGGCCGGCTCACAATAAAATGTTGACTACCCTGAAAAATGAAGGAATCGAGTTCTCTGATATACTCATAGACCCATCCTTTCCTGAAGAAAATTCTCCTAATAGAAAACCGGAAACAGGATTGTTAAAACCGTATATGAATGGAGACTATAACTTTAAAGAATCCTATGTAATAGGTGACAGAGAATCAGATGTGCAACTTGCTATTAATCTTGGTGCAAAATCAATATTGCTAACCGTTGATGAAGAATTAAGAAAAAAAGTATCTAATTCAGATTTTGCTACAGATAACTGGAATGATATTTATCGATATTTATGTTGTAAGGAAAGAAAAACAACAATTACGAGAAATACCAAAGAAACACAAATCGAAATGTCATTAAATCTCGATGGAATTGGTTCAATTGATATTTCATCCGGAATCGGTTTTTTGGATCACATGCTTGATCTTTTTGCAAAACATTCCGGTTGTGATATTCAGTTAAAATCTACTGGCGATTTGCATGTTGATGAACATCATTTAGTAGAAGATATTGCTATTGTTTTAGGTAAAGCAATATTATCAGCATTAGGTAATAAAAAGGGAATTAATCGATATGGATTTTTACTACCTATGGATGAATCGTTGGCTCAGGTTGCAATAGATTTTTCAGGTCGTCCGGAATTAGTTTGGAATGCTGAATTTAAAAGAGAAAAAATCGGAGAAATATCAACTGAAATGTTTCAGCATTTTTTCAAAAGTTTTGCATATGCAGCAGAATGTAACCTAAATATAAAAGTTACTGGAGAAAATGAGCATCATAAAATAGAAGGAATATTCAAAGCAGTCGCAAGATCCATAAAGATGGCTGCACAGAAAATTGCAGGCGATAATCAAGTGCCTAGCACAAAAGGTTCCTTATGAAAATTGCAATTATCCGTTATAATGCTGGAAATGTACATTCAGTTAAATCCGCTCTTGGACGATTAGGGATCGAATCTATTATCACTGATGATCCGGCTAAATTAATGATGGCAGATAAAATTATTTTTCCAGGTGTTGGGCAGGCACAAACTGCAATGGAATATTTAATTGATAAAAAACTTGATAAACTGATACCAACATTTAAACAACCTTTCCTCGGAATTTGTTTAGGACTTCAGCTTATGTGCAATTTTAGTGAAGAAAAAGAGACTGAATGTATGGGCGTGTTTCCTGTAAATGTTCAAAAGTTTCCTGAAAAATTAAAAGTACCTCATATTGGTTGGAATAATATTGGAAAGTTGAAGAGTGATTTGTTTAAGGGGATAAAGGAAAATTCCTATGTGTATTTTGTGCATAGTTATTATGCTCCTGCAAGTGAATTCTGTATTGCTGAAACTGATTATATTCTACCTTTTAGTGCAGCATTGCAAAAAGATAATTTTTATGCAACACAGTTTCATCCCGAAAAATCAGGTGTAATTGGCACAAAAATACTTGAAAATTTTATAAACCTGAAAGGTGAAAAATGATCAAAATAGTTCCTGCAATGGATATTATAAATGGACAATGTGTTCGTCTTACTAAAGGTGATTATGGTACGAAGAAAGTATATTCAAGTAATCCGATAGAAATTGCAAAACAATTTGAAGATATAGGATTGAAATATCTACATATAGTTGATTTGGATGGTGCAAAAAGTAAACACATTGTAAATCAATATACTTTGAAGAAAATTTCTGATTCCGTTTCAATGGAAATTGATTTTGGAGGTGGACTAAAAAGTGAGAAAGATATAGAACTTGCTTTTGATTCTGGTGCTTCTGCTGTAACGATTGGTTCTATTGCCGTACAGGATAAAAAATTATCACTAGGTTGGTTAGATAAATTTGGTAGTGAAAAAATCATTCTTGGTGCAGATGCACGAAATGGAAAAATTGCAATAACCGGTTGGCAGGAAGAAACTAATATATCGGTAATAGATTTTATTCAAAGCTACTTTGATGCTGGTATTAGACGAGTAATTTGTACGGATATTTCAAAAGATGGTACTTTGGAAGGTCCTGCTTTTTCATTATATAAAACCATAAAAAAGAAATTCCCGAAACTTGAACTTGTAGCGAGTGGAGGAATAAGTAAAATAGATGATGTCAGGAAGTTAAATGAAATGGGCATTGATAGTGTAATAATTGGTAAAGCTATTTACGAGAAGCGTATAGAACTTGATGAATTAAAGGAATTTTTATGCTGACCAAGCGAATTGTTCCATGTCTCGATATAAAAGATGGACAGACGGTAAAAGGTGTTAATTTTATTAATTTACGTCATGCTGGTGATCCGGTTGAATTAGGTGCAAAATATGCCGAGCAGGGAGCTGATGAATTAGTATTTCTCGATATTACAGCAACTGTAGAGAATCGATCCACATTTGCTATTTTGGTAAAAGAAATCGCTGCAACATTAAATATTCCTTTTACAGTTGGTGGAGGAATACGAACAGTTAAAGATGTAGAAATATTACTAAATGCAGGAGCTGATAAAATTTCTGTGAATAGTGCAGCTGTGAAAAACCCAAGATTGATTTCTGATTTAGAAAAAGAATTTGGAAGTCAATGCATTGTATTGGCTGTTGATACCAGATATGATGGAAATCAGGATATTGTTTATGTGCATGGAGGTAGAATTGCGACAGAAAGAAAAACCATGGATTGGGTTAAAGAAGCAGTAGATCGTGGTGCTGGTGAGATACTATTAACTTCTATGGATCACGATGGTGTCAAAACAGGATTCGCTATTGATATTACGCGGAAAGTAACAGAAATAGTAAATGTCCCAGTAATAGCATCCGGAGGTGCAGGGAATTGTCAGCATTTTTACGATGTATTTGAAAATGGTAATGCTGATGCTGCTCTTGCTGCGAGTATATTTCATTTTGGAGAGATTTTGATACCGGATTTAAAACAATTTTTAAAAGAAAAGAATATAGAGGTAAGATTATGAAAATAGATTTTGACAAAGGAAATGGATTGGTGCCGGTAATTATTCAGGATGATAAGACATCAAAAGTATTGATGATGGCATATATGAATAAAGAATCTTTAGAAAGTACAAAAGAAACCGGTAAAGTGACTTTTTTTAGTCGGTCAAGAAATAAGTTGTGGACAAAAGGGGAGACGTCAGGTAATTATCTGGAATTAGTTTCTATTGCAATAGACTGTGATGGTGATACATTACTTATAAAAGTGGATCCTACAGGTCCTGTATGTCATACTGGAAAAGATACATGTTTTGATGAAAAAAATAGCCCATCAAATTTTTTGTTTGAATTAGAACGAATCATAAAAGATAGGAAAGAAAATCCTAAAGAAGGCTCATATACAAATTATTTGTTTGATAAAGGAATAAAAAAAATAGCCCAGAAAGTTGGAGAGGAAGCAACAGAAACAATCATAGAAGCTTTAGACGGAAATGTTAACTTGTTAAAAGAGGAAACAGGAGACTTGTTATATCATTTAATTGTATTGTTACAGGCGAATAATCTTACATTAAATGATGTATCAAATTTGTTGGAATCCAGACATAAGTGATGTTTTCATAGATAAGCCAAACATTTAAATAACTTGTTAATAAGAAGATTATTCTTAAATTTTACATTGCAAAATTATAGATAAAATTTGGAGGAAGAATGCACAATATTAAGTCAGAAATCAAAGGTAATAAAGTAATAATTCGTTTACAGACTCAGATATGTGAGATTAGTGATGAATTAATTGAAAGTAGTTTATTTAGAGAAATTTTAAAGAGTTTTATTGTTAAAATTGAAAAGCGAGAATCGAAATTACTAAATATATTTGGAAAAAAAGGATATTCAAAGGAACAGATTAGTATATTGATTGAAACAATAAAATATTTATTTAAACTTGAAGCCGATTTGGTTGTAAATGTTGTGCCTGGATCAAATAGCTTTTTAGATGATCGAAAGTTACTATTTGATTTTATCGAAAACTTATATACTCATTGGAGAACTTTTGACCGTTTTATTATTTGTGATTCAG
>JAOZSG010000050.1:5213-13267 GCA_029939785.1 Fidelibacterota bacterium
GAAAACTTATATACTCATTGGAGAACTTTTGACCGTTTTATTATTTGTGATTCAGAAGGAATTCATTTAGATAAAACACCATATAGAACATTTAATCGTACAGTTGAACAACTCATGCATTTAGTTCGACAGGTTTATCGTAATGTTCAGGAAAATCTTTCCGGAAAACATCCAAAAGTATATCGACAGGTTCATGCAGGCTCAGAAGTTGCTACAATTGCCTTACCGAAACAAATTCCCGGGTTAGATGGAGAATATGAAAAATTAAATGACATTGGAATAATTCGACAAATATTATTATATCCTCCATTGATTTATGATCCACCAATGAATAAACGTAGAGGAATGTTTAAAGAAATTAAGATTAATCCATTGGAAAAAATTGATATCAATGCTAAGGAATGGTTATGTTATCCGGCAAAAGTTTGTGATGTATTGATTCATGTATATTTTCATGAAACATTTTATGAATTAGGATTTGGACTTTGTAATCTTTTTGAATTGGCAGAAGAAGAGGATCTAGAAAAACAACCTGACGCCATCTATTTATATGGTGCACCTGAAGGTAGTTTGGATGGTTTAGCAGAGTTTAACACGGTGTATTATAAAGATAAAGAGAAAAATATGCTGGTTGGAGCTGTTCCAAGAGATGATGAATTTGGATATTTTGGTTATCTTAAAAAAATGATACTGACTTTACATAATATTAAAAAAATAGAACAAAATATCATGCCTTACCATGGAGCTTTTTATCAGATTAGTTTAAAAGGAAATATAAAAGTAAAAGTATTGATGATTGGAGATTCCGGAGCAGGAAAATCTGAAAGTCTTGAAGCTTTGCGATTTCTTGGTAGTGAAAAAATAAGAGATTTAACTATTATTGCCGATGATATGGGATCTATTATTATTGAAGATGATGGGACAATAAGAGGATTGGGAACTGAAACTGGAGCCTTTTTAAGATTAGATGATCTTCAGACAGGTTATGCTTTTGAACAGTTGGATAGAGCAATAATCACAAATCCAAGTAAAGTTAATGCAAGGATTGTAATACCAATAACTGATTTTGAAACGATTACTGAAGGAAGAGAAATAGATTATATCTTATATGCAAATAATTATGAGGAAGTGGACGAAGAACATAAAATTATAGAATCTTTTGATAATGCTGAAGATGCTTTGAAAGTTTTTAGAGAAGGTGCCGTAATGAGCAAAGGAACTACAAATACAACAGGATTAGTTCACTCATATTTTGCTAATGTTTTTGGTCCTCCTCAAAATAGAGAAGCCCATGATAAAATTGTGGACAGATATTTTCAAGAGTTTTTTAAAAAAGGAATTTTTGTTGGTCAAATTCGAACAAGATTAGGTGTTAAAGGAATGGAAAATGATGGTCCAATTGAAGCTGCAAAAGCCTTATTAAGTATTATTGAAAAATAATTAGTTTTAATATATTTTATTATAATCAGCCTTTAAAACAGCATGTTTTAGAGGCTTTTTTTTATTTTAAATTTTTTTAAAAATAAGGCAACTATTATAAACTCCCAGTGTCATAACACCACAATGTCGTGAAATGTTTTTTTAAAAAGGAGTAGAGAATGATTAATAGAAAATTATTTTCTGTGTTATTATCGGCGTTGGTAATGGTGTGTAGTGCAATAAGTCAAGAAGTGGATTTTTCATCAGAAAAAGTCGCAATGTCAGCAATGGCTGCAATATCAATGAACAAAAGCATCCAGTTATCCGGGAAATTAGATGTTTATGTTTTGGGGAATGATAATGTTGCTCAGGCATTAAAGAAATTTCAAGGTCAGTATGTAGGTGGAATAATATTAAATTCCATTAATTCCGGGGAAGTCCTACCAAAAGTTAAACCTAGTGTTATTATTTTATGCAACGATGAAAAATGTGAAAATGTTATTCAATATTGTCGTAGAAATAGTGTATTAAGTATAACGAATCAACCGGGTTTATGTTGTAAAGGTATTTCTCTGGAAATTATTAAGTGTCAGGATTCAGATTGCAATGATAAGTATTCATTAAATGATATTAATCTAATAATTAATGATGTTGCCTCTCATTTAGAAAATATGCAATGGTATGATGGCTATGAAGAAGTTATTAGAAATGTTGGAAATGATATTATTTATGCTAAGCAATCATTTGGATCACTCGAATAAAAAAAATGAAAAAACAAACCACAAATGCATATTACTATTGTTGTAAAATATAATTCGTGTTTATTAGTGTGCATTAGTGGTTAAAAAAAGGAGAAAGAAAATGAAGAATCAAAAATTAATTTTAACTGGAATGCTAGTTTTAGTATTCGCACTACAAGCATTTGGAGAAATATTAAGTACTGATAGTGAAAAAGTTGCAATGACATCAATATCTACTATTGCAATGAATATAACTATCCAACAATCGAATCATTTAGATATTTATGTATTAGGTGATGAAAAAATAGCAAAAAACTTAAAAAAATTTAAAGGTCAACAAATTGGTGATGTAAGTTTAAGATCAATTAAATATGGTACAGAATTACCAAAGAAAAAACCAAGTGTACTGATTCTTGCTGATAAAACAAAATGTGAAGAAGTTATAAATTACTGTCGAACTAATAAAGTTTTGAGTATTACAAATATACCTGATCTCTGTACAAAAGGAATCTCATTAGGAATTGGATGTTCATCAAAACCAATTTTTGAGAATAAATATTCTTTACGTACAATAGTTATTTATTTAAATAAATCTGCATCATTGGCAGAAGGAATGGTTTGGCATGAAAATATAAAAGATGTCACTACAGAAGTTGAAACCGGAGAAATTCTTGCTTTTTACACTGCTCAAAATAATGAACTCAAGTAAATTTTGATATTTTTATAGTAATAGTTATGACCTGACCCTTCTTTGTTTTTAAGGAGGGTTTTTTTTATAATTGCGGAACTCATGATGTGAGATTAAAAATCAATTAGTTACACAGACATGATCATAATATAAATTAACTTGGAAAATATCAGTTGGAATATATTTGCTATTTGCTAATTGATATAGTGAAAAAGCAGGTCAGTCAAAGGCCTGATTTGCAAAATGCCTGTACTACATTTTGCTTAAAATTAAGTTTTCTCAATTATCATTCAATACCTAATCCGTGTTCTATTTTTTTACTTTATTAATAATAGAGCCGCACCTAAAGGTGCTTTAATACTTTAGATAATCCATTTTTCTACAAATAGGAACGCACCTCTGGTGCTTGAAAAATTACATAATTTGCTTAAAGATTAAATAAAGTGTAAAACCTCTGATAATTTGAAAATTGTTAATTAAAAATTGTTAATTGAAACTACCCTTCCGAAGATTTCTTCAAATATTGAGAGAAATTCCATATTTATTCACACTATTTAAAATAGTTGCTGGTTAATAGATTTCAGCCACAGCGTGGCGACTCTATTTGTAATAACAATCAAACGCTAAAAAACCCGGGTACCTTTAGGTACTATACTCTTCTGTCAAAACAAAAATAATTGCAGATTACGCCAAATCCTAAGTTCTGAATCTTAGCACTTTTGATATCACCACTTTTTTTTTTAAGGAAAAAAGTTTCACTAAAAATACGACGAGAAACTCAGAACATACAAGTTTTTTTATAAATAAGAGACAACTTTTTTTATACTACAATGTCTGAATGTTGTAACTAAAATAAACACTTTAAAAAGGAATAAAAAAATGAAGAAACAAACAATAATAACCGTAATTTTAGTAGTATTAGTAATGACTTTTCAGGCTTTTGGAAGCGAAACAACAGACAAAGTAGCAATGTCATCAATAGCAGTAATGGCAATGAATAAAACAATCCAGGCTGATAATGAATTTGATATTTATGTACTCGGAAGTAAAAGTTTATCAAAATCGTTTATCAAATATCTTGGACAAAATGTAGGTGACGCAACACTTATGTCAGTTGCAAATGGAAGTGAATTACCAATAAATAAACCGGCAGTATTAATCTTTACAGATGATTCAAGGATAGAAGAAGTAAGAGAATATTGTCGTGAAAATAAAGTTCTAAGTATTTCTAATAATCCAGAATTTTGTGAACAGGGAATATCTTTGGGTATTGGAATGTTATATCAGCCAATTTTTGAAAATAAATATTCATTACAATCAATTACTATAGCATTAAATGAAACTGCATCAGAAGCAGAAGGTATGGAATGGTATTCACAGATTCATGATGTAACAACTCCAGTTACAGAAGAAGAAATTCTTGCAATGAAATAAATATCGGACATAAATTAATTTTAAAACCCATTAATTATTGTTAATGGGTTTTTTGTTGTAATTTGATATTCTATTATCATAAATTCGTATACAATTTTATAAAAAGGAATAGCTATGAAAGTATTAGAAATTCAGGGAATTACTAAACAATTTGGTGATTTTAAAGCAGTTGATAATATTGATTTTTCTATTGATGAAGGAAAAATATTTGGGTTGCTTGGACCAAATGGTGCCGGAAAGACAACAACAATCAGAATGATAATGAATATTATTGCTCCCGACGATGGCCAAATTTTGATTCTAGGAAATCAAAATGAAGGTATTGCAATTGATAATATTGGATACTTACCGGAAGAGCGTGGTATGTACCGGAAAATGAAAGTGAAAGATGTACTTCTATTCCTTTCCGCTTTAAGATCTATGGATAAAAAATCTGCAACAGAACAGATTGATTTTTGGCTGGATAAAGTTGGATTGGCAGAATGGAAAAATAAAAAGGTTGAAGAACTATCTAAAGGTATGCAGCAAAAAATTCAATTTATTGGTACCGTAATTCATAAGCCAAAACTATTGATTTTGGATGAACCTTTTGGTGGGTTGGACCCAATTAATCAAAATTTGATCAAAGATCTTATGTTGGAACTAAGAGATATGGGAACTACTATTATATTTTCAACTCATGTCATGGAAAGTGCTGAAAAATTATGTGATGAAATTTTTCTTATAAATAAAGGTAAAAAAGTTTTATACGGTAATTTAAATGATATAAAGCATAGTTTTGGTTTGCAGAATATAGTGATTAAGTATGATGGAAATGGGGATTTTTTAAAATTATCCAGGAATATCAAAAAATGTAATAATTATGGAAATACTGCAGAAATCCAGTTAGAAAAAGATGCTGATGCTCAGGAATTATTAAGAGAAGCAATAAAAGAATGTAAAATACAGAAATTTGAAATTGTAGAGCCGTCTCTTCATGAAATTTTTATTGAATCTGTTTCTGAAAATAATGAAGAAGGAGAAGGAAATGAGTAAAAAAGTATTTGCAGTAATAAAAAGAGAATATTGGACCAGAGCAAAAACTAAGGGGTTTATTATTGGAACATTAATATTCCCATTAATGTTAGTATTGATTTTTGGAGGAATTTTTATCTTTTCTATTTTCTTTCAACCATCAACAAAGACATATTATGTAATAGATGAGACAAATAAAATATTTGATGAATTTTCAACATCTCTGTCAGATACGCTAAAAAATGGATCGCCAAAATTTAATTTTGTCAAAATGGATATTTTACCCGATAATATGGAAGAAGAGATCAAAAGTATTCAAAAAGAAGTTGTTGAAAAAAAGATTTATGGATATATGTTGATTCCTAAAGATATTCTTGAGAATCGAACTGTAAAATATTCTGCTCAGAATGTGAGTGATTTTGAGGAGCAACATTCTTTAAGTCGTGCTATATCGAATGTGGTGAAAAATATAAGATTGCAGAATCTTGGGCTGGATCCCCAGCAAGTAAGAGATGAAATGGATAAAAGTTGGATTAGATTGGTGAGTAGTCAGATAACTGATAAGGGAGAAATAGAAAAAAGTGGTACTTCCAGTTTTATTTTAACATATATATTGACGTATGTAATGTTTTTAATGATGATGATTTATGGTGGTATGGTTATGAGAAGTGTCATTGAGGAAAAAAGTCAGAGGATCACAGAATCTATCGTATCGGCTATCAAACCAATTGAATTGATGTTTGGTAAAGTAATGGGAATATGTGCGTTGGGACTTACACAATTGGCTGTTTTTGGAATTATGCTTTCTGTAATTGTTACTTATGGAGAAAAATTATTTTTGAAATTTGGAGTTACAGATACAGAATTTTTAAATGTCATTAGACAAATAAATTTTTCTCCAATGATTTTTTTATCTTTTTTATTTTACTTTTTAATGGGATTTATTTTCTACTCATGTGTATTTGCAGCAATTGGAGCTATTGTAAACTCTGAAGATGAAGGACAACAATTTACATTTCCAATAATTATTCCAATAATTCTAAGTTATTTTATTATGTTTAATGTCGCAAAAAATCCTGATACAACAATGGCTTTTTGGGCGTCAATATTTCCATTTTTTACACCAATAGTAATGTTTGGTCGTATTGCTGTAAGTGACCCGGTAATGCCATCTGGTTTTATCCTGTCAATATTCACAATGATTGGATTTACTGCTTTGATGTTTTGGTTAACAGCAAAAATATACAGAGTTGGAATACTAATGTATGGCAAAAAACCGTCTATTAAAGAGGCAATAAAATGGATTAAGTATAAATAATCTATTGGAGAACTCATTAAATAAGTTAAATTTGGCAAAAATAATTGGGTAACGATAATTTATTGTTAAAATTGTATGTGTTATCTGATTTTATAAAAGATATAAATGGAATTTAAAAAAAAATTGGAGTAGTGTTATGATGGTAAAAAGGAAAGTAATTTTATTACTGATATTAATTTCGTGTGTTTTAGTTACTAATAGTTTTGCTGGAAAATTTAAAAAATACCCTTTTAAATCAGGCAAAATTGTTTATGAATATCAAGGAAGTACAAAAGGCGAACGGATTATGTATTGGGATGATTATGGTTTTAAGGAAGTGACGATTGAAAAATATACCATTAAAGGTTTCTTAGGAATGACCACAAAGACTAATTCTACTACATTATATTCAGGGAAATATATGTATTCCTGGGAAAATGATGATGATAAAATTTTTAAAGAAGAAAATCCATTAGCATATAGCATAGAGAATGGAAATTTTGACGAAAATGATTATGATGCTTATGGAAAAGCAGTAATGGATTCCATGGGATTTAAAAAAGTTGATGATGAAAAAATTCTTGGTAAAAAATGTGAAGTATATAAAGGAATAGGCAAGATTTGGATTTGGAAGGGTATAACCCTCAAAATGAAAACAGAAATGCTTGGAATGAATATTACTTTTGCTGCAACTGAAATAAAAACTAAAGTAAGAGTTCCAAAATCAGTTTTTGAATTACCTAAAGATAAAAAAGTAGTTACATCTGAAGAATATATTTCTTCACAATCGGAATCAGATGAGGATGATGAAGTTTCCAAAGAAGATATGGAAAATGCAAAAAAGATGCTGAAATCTCTTTTTGGTGGTAGTGACGACTAAAATTAAATAACATAATATTAAAAGGTAAATTAAAAATGGGAACATTATTAATTTACCTTTTTTTCTTTAAGATTGTTACCTTAGTTTGTTGTATATTTGACCTATGAAAAAACAAGAAGAATTAAAAGTATTATATACAGATAACCACTTGGTTGTCGTAGAAAAACCCGCAGGAATGTTGGTTCAGGGTGACAGTACAGGTGACGAAACCCTACTTGATATTACAAAACAATATATCAAAGAAAAATATAATAAACCGGGAGATGTTTATCTCGGTCTGGTTCATCGTTTAGATCGACCAAGTTCAGGAGTTATTGTATTTGCGAAAACTTCAAAAGCTGCCAGCAGACTTACAGACCAGTTCAAGAATAAACAAATAAAGAAAAAGTATCTTGCACTTGTACAAGGTATGATTCCTCGAAATGGATCTTACGAAGATTATTTATATCGAGAGGAAAAAGTAAGTAAAGTAAGCAGACTGAAAAAAGGTGATTTTGCAGAATTATCTTTTAAGCAACTGGCATTTCAAAGAAATGTGTCACTTGCTGAGATTGATTTGAAAACAGGACGACATCATCAGAT
>JAOZSG010000351.1 GCA_029939785.1 Fidelibacterota bacterium
TAATAACAGAGAAAGGACATATTGATAGTCTTGTTGTAATATCCCAGGATAATACTGAGCAGAAAAAAGCAGATGAATCTTTAAAAGAAAGTGAAGAAAAATACAAAGCACTCTCTGAAAATGCAATTTTACCAGTTATAATTCATGATATAAATGGTAAAATTTTATATGCCAATAGTAAAAGTATTGAAGTATTAAAAGCAAAGAATATATTGGAAATTTATAATACATCGGTATTTAATACGATACACTCAGATTATATTACAGAAGTAATAAATGCAATGAAAAATCTTTTTGAAAAAGGAACTGATTTACATAGAGAACAAAAATTCAAAAGATTTGATGGTGAATATATTGATGTAGAGGTTAGTGGGAAATTAATAATGTTTAATGGTGAAAAGGCTATTCAGGTCACATTTGTTGATATTACAGAACGAGTACAACTGAAAAAAGCACTACAGAAAAGCGAAGAAAAATTCAAAACTATTGCTGAATTTTCCTATGATTGGGTATTCTGGCTTGGCACTGATGCTAACTATATCTATGTATCTCCTGCAGTTGAACGTATAACAGGTTATACTCCACAGGATTTTTACAATAACAACGAGATTATGAAAAAAATTATTCATCCCGAAGACCTACCTCTTTACTCAGAACATCAACATCAGGAAATCAATGGCAAAATAGAACCAATCGATTTTAGAATTATTACTAAAAAAGGTGAAATTCGCTGGATAGGGCATGTATGCCGGGAAGTAGTCAATGAAGATGGTGAGTCAATAGGCAGAAGAAGCAGTAATCGTGATATAACAGATAGAATTCTGGCTGAGGAAAAAATCAAAGATCTTCTTATAGAAAAGAAAATATTACTAAAAGAGGTACATCATAGAATAAAAAATAATATGAATGTTATTAAAAGCCTGTTATCATTACAATCAAGCTCTTTGGATAATCCTGAAGCAACAGTAGCACTTCAGGATGCAATTGGACGTGTAAATAGCATGGGTATTCTTTATGATAAATTATATATAACAGAAAATTATAGAGATATATCTGTTAAAGAATATTTTCCTCAATTAATAAATGAAATTATTATATTGTTTCCCAATAGCAAATCTGTTCAAATTGAAACAAGATTTGATGATTTTATTGTAGGAATTAACAACATTTTTCCTGTTGGTATTATTATTAATGAGCTAATTACCAATTCTATGAAATATGCATTTCCTGATAGTAAAACAGGATTAATTCGGGTGGCTATAGCAAAAAATGAAAATCATGTAACTTTTATTTATGAAGATAATGGTATTGGTATGTCAAAAATTGATAAGAAAAATGAAACTGGATTTGGGCTTTCATTGATTGATATTTTGGTAAAACAAATCCATGGAACAAATAAAATTGAAACCAAAAATGGAATAAAGTATATCATTGAATTTAATCTGTAAAAAATAAGTAATTACTTAAATGAGAGTTTTATAAAAACAGAAAAAATATTACTCCTCACAAAATACACGAAAACCGCTAAAATAACATAAGATTTTTTCGTGTTTTTTAGTGTATTTCGTGGGGAAAAAGAAATTATCCTTATCTGAGTTGTTACAAAAATAATATTGAATTAAGGAGCAATATATATCATGCAAAAAATTCAATTAATACATTTACTTTATCAAATCTATAATTGCCTCCTTAACTTTCTCAGCAAGTTGAATTAAAATCATAACAAGGCCAATATTTTTCATTAAAAAAGTGAATTCGACTGAAGAGATTTGAAGTATAATCAATATTTCAAATCCCCCTTATTGAGGCTGTCTCAAAAGCCTAGTAAACACTCCGAAGTTGTCATACTGAGAGTAGCGAAGTATCTCAGTTTCAAACTGTTGAGATTCTTCATAGAGTTCAGAATGACAGCATGCGAGGGCTTTTTAGACAGCCTCATACGAAAGAATGAAGATTTTTTGTACAACTTTTTAGTTCAAAGTTATGAATTATCCTCAATAGTTCTCCCTTGAAAGGCAATCTGTCCGGCTTTTTAACCAGGCATTTGACTGGCTTTTTGACGGAGAGATGCAAGAGGGTTTAAACCCAACCCACTTAGTATAATTTCTTAGATCGAACTCACGTTAAATATTGAGCCTTTTTTTATAACAATAATTTGCAGTAAACTTATTGTTTTTTTTACACTCTTGTTACTGTATATTACCAATCGCAATTAACTATATTTGTATAGTGACAATTATATTTATAACTGAAAAAATAAGAGGATAAATACTTATGAAATATTTACTATCTTTAATTTCAACTCAATTAATTATTACGGTTTCATTATTTTCACAAGATCCCCTACTCCCTTTTGTAAATTCTATCCCCACAATAAAGGAAGTTATTAGCACCACAACTGAAGATGGTGTAAAAGTGGAACGATTTACTTTCCTTTCAAGGGATTCTATAAATACTGTTTATGCTATCCTGGCTTATCCACCAAATACTACAGACAAATTACCGGCAGTACTAGTTTTTCATGGCGGTGGCGGCAGAGCGGAACAGGTCTTGGGTGTGGGAAAAAATTATGCTAGAAGAGGATTCATTTCCATGGTAATTGATTTACCACATTTATGTAGCGATTGTCCAAATACAACCGGTCCATTTACAGATGCAGGTGGTGGTGAAGGCCCAAGGTTAAATGTAGAAGGTGGACCTGAAAATAGTGTATTGACTGATGCTATGGTTGCAGCACTTGAAGCTTTTAATTATCTGGCTGATCATCCGAAAACAGATTCTGAAAATATGGGAATTACCGGATCATCCTGGGGTGGTTATACCACGACTATGATGTCAGGATTACTGGAAGACAGAGTTAAGGCATCTTTTGCTGTATTTGGTTGTGGATTCTGGGACAAAGGTTCATTCTGGTATAATTATCTTAATGATTTGGGTGAAGTAAACAAAAATACCTGGCTCACTTACTTTGATGCCGGAAGGCGGGCGGCCCATATTACGGCCAATTATTTCATAGATGCTCCCACTAATGATACCTATTTTTGGCCTGCTGCTGTGCAGGCAACACTGGACACCATTCCAGGCTATACAAATCATGTATATGGTCCAAACCTCGATCATTCACAAACAAATATAGAGGCAAGATACAGTTGGATGGAACACTATTTAAAAGACGATGCACCAGCATTAGCCAAAGCAACAACTTACAGTGCCTTTGAAGATAATGAAGGCAGAGAAGTAACATTTATACTGGATATTCCAAATTCAATATCTATAACAGAATCTCAACTCTGGTATGCAGTGCCAAATGTTCCTGAACCTGATCGCACATGGCTATCCCTTAATACTCAAAAACTTGATGATACAACTTACATCGCGCAACTGACGCCTGAAATGGTTGAAACCAACGTAAAATATTTCGGAAGTTTTAAGGATAATAATAACAACTGGATTTCCTCAGAAATGCATATTGCAGAAGAATTGATTTGGTCAGGAGAAAATTTTGATCACAATATGGTAGCTGTAAGAAATCCAGCCAACT
>JAOZSG010000051.1:0-12982 GCA_029939785.1 Fidelibacterota bacterium
GAGTTAATAAGGCAAAATTGCATTTAGTTAACCTACAATCTGAATTGTCTTCATTAAAAATCATACAAAAGAATCTTATAATAAGTCTCTGTGAATTGAACGGAGGAATAGAAGTGAATTTGAATTTGGTACAATATCCAGAATATTCAGAGATACTGTATAATGAATTGGAACGAACATATCTTGAAAGAACTCCGGAAATTGCTTTATTAAAAGTAAATATAGCAATTAGTCAGAAAAAATTGCAGCTAGCGAAAAGCCTTAGATTACCTTCTTTTTCATTAGGTTGTTTTACAAATTCTGAAAAAGAAACAGGGCCAATTTTTGGAATTTCTTTACCTTTATGGGAAAATCGGAATAAGGTAAAATCCGCAAAAGCCGGTGCTAACTATGAAGAAATGAAAGAAAAAAGTCAACTATCAATACAACTCAGTGAATTAAAACAGCTTTATGATCTAAAATTGGATTATGAAAACCGAATAAAAAGTCTGGTAGATGTATTAATTACAGATAACACTAAATCATTACTTGAAAAGTCTTTGAAAGAAGGAGAAATATCAGGTATTACTTATTATATTGAATTAGAATCACTTTATGAGATGATTGATAATTTAATGGAACTGAAACGAGATTTATCTGCTACAAATGCAGAAATTTTTAAATATGAATTAGTTGAAAATTAAAAGGTTTCTATCTTTGTAGGACAACTTTATAAAGTTGTCCTACAAAGGAATATCATTATCTCAGCCATGAATCGTTGCAAAAATATTACTACAATAATAATTATAGCTTTTCCAAATAATTTATTATATCAAATTCTATTTCAAGAGCTACTTTTGGTGGTAGTTCTATAGAAACTATTTTATCATTATCATAATATATTGATAAAAATGTTTTTGCTTTTCTTAAAACTGAATCTATTGTCTGTATGTCAATTTTTGAAGGATCATAAAGTCCAATTCCGGTGTATATATAAAGGAAACCATCTTTTATTTCCACCATTACCTTTTTATTAAAATAAATGAAAGTAAATAAAGAAATCAGCAAATAAACAATCATACTCATTATTATTCCCGGATTAATACTTTTAGTAATAATGACCTGAGATAAAGGAATAAGTGCATAAGCAGGAATTATTAACCATGATCGTTTATCCCGATATTTTCTATTACGAATAATTCCTTTTGACATTATTGACTCCAATTTTTTTTGCTTTTATTTACGCGTTCAGTATATTTAAAAATACAATTGAAAAAATTTATTAAATAAATTTTGATATAACAAGAATTTATTTTTTTTGCTTTTAATTATTCTTTACTAATTACATTATTATTAATACATTATTTTAATGTGTCAATTTATACTAGGTATTTTTAAGTTATTATGAAATTAACAGCATGAAAGAAATTAAATTAAACCAAATAAATCAAATACTTAACATTATTAATAATGTTAACCAAATTATAATTAAAGAAAAAAATCCCAAACAGCTAATCCAGCAGATTTGTAAACTGCTTGTTGAAAATGGTGTAAATTTTGCTTGGATCGTTTTATTTGATAAAAACCAAGACTTTATATCTTTTGCAGAATATGGACTATATGAAGATTCAAAAAAATTAAAAAATCTGCTTAAATCCGGACAATTAAATGAATGTTGTAAGAAATCTCTGAAAACTTCCGAATTAATTAAAATCCAAAATAAAAAAATTGAGTGTCCTATTTGCCCTCTTCCTAAAAAGGAAAATTCAACGGATATTTCGATCCGACTAATACATCAAAATAGAATTTTTGGGACTTTATGTGTTTGTATTCCAAATAAATTGATTTATATGATGGATTATCTAAGTTTATATAATAATATTGCAGCAACAATCGGTTATGCATTGTATAACATAGAATTAAAAGAAAGTAAACTACAAGTCGAAATTAATCAATCAGAAATATTGCATAAATTAAATGAAGCTCAACGGATTGCACAGATTGGAAGTTGGGACTGGGATATGATTACCAATGAGATTTGGTGGTCAGATGAAACTTATTTAATATTTGGAAACAAACCGAAAAAGTTAACACAGAATATCATTATCGATAAAAAATATATTCATCCTGATGACATAAAATTTTATACAAATAATATCGAAAATTGTATAATAAATGGTGCCGATTTAAATATTGAAATAAGATTAATTCTCGATAATAATCAAGTAAAACATTGTCAGATATGTGGTCAAATTTATTTTAAAAGAAAAGGTGAACCAATCCGTTTTACCGGTATTATTTTGGATATTACTGACAGAATAAATGCAGATAAGAAAATTAAAAATTCCCTACTGGAAAAAGAGCAAATGCTCCAGGAAATACATCATAGAGTTAAAAATAATCTTCAGATTATAAATAGTTTACTAAATTTACAAGCAGATCGAATAAAAGATCCTGAAATAGTAAAAATTTTTAAAGTGAGTCAAAATCGAATTCATTCAATGAAACTGGTTCATGAAAAAATCTACCAAAATGAAAATCTATCAAGCATTAATTTCAAAGATTATATTACAACTTTGGCCTATGAATTATACAGAATGTATCATATAGATATTGACAGATATAAATTGATACTCGATGTTGAACCAGTAAATCTTAATTTAGAAAACGCAATTCCTTGCGGACTTATTTTAAATGATTTAATATCAAATTCTTTGACTCACGCTTTTATTGGGAGAGAAGAAGGAGAATTAAAAATTACAATGTGCCATATCGATAAGGAAAAAATTAAGTTAATTGTTAGTGATAATGGTATTGGTATTCCTGATAATATTGATGTACGAAACTCAGAATCTCTTGGATTAAAATTGATCTACATGTTAGGTGAAGGACAGTTAAAAGGAAAAATCAAACTTAATAAAAACAATGGAACGAGTTATGAATTTACTTTCAAAAAGAAAAAACCAAATAAAATTAGCCAAAATTTATAAAAATATAATTTCCTCTAACAATATTTTAACAAAGTTATTTATCTTACTGTTTTTCCTTTTTATTTCATGTAATGATTCCACAAAATCCGAAAAAGAAGATATTAATTATCGTCAGGAAATGCGTGATTTTGTTACAGAAATCAGTACATTTTGTAAAAATATTGATAGTGATTTCATTATTATACCACAAAATGGTACTGAAATAATTACAACTAATGGAGGGCATTCAGGAACCTCAAACTTAAATTATCTGAATGCAATAGATGGAATCGGTCAGGAATCTCTCAACTATGGATATTCATCTGATAATAAATCTACTCCACAAGATGAGTATAATTGGACTAATGGATTTTTAAAAATTGCCCAAAATCAAGGCATTAGGATTTTAGTTACAGATTATTGTTATTCTCATGATAAAATGGATCTATCCTATCAGAATAACAAAAATAATAGTTATATTTCATTTGCTGCCGATCATAGAGAATTAAATAATATTCCGGATTATCCGGATATACCAAATAATGAAAATGCAAATGATATCAATTCATTGTCAGATGCTATGAATTTTTTATATCTTATCAATCCTGATCAATTTGTGTCAAAAAGGGAATTTATATCATCAGTTTGTGAAACCAATTATGATGTAATAATTATGGATTTCTTTTTTCATAATGACGAATTTTCTATTGACGAAATAGAGCAATTGAAATTAAAAAATAATGGCGGCAAACGTATTGTAATTAGTTATATAAGTATTGGTGAAGCAGAAGATTACAGATATTATTGGCTGGATAGTTGGAAGAACAATAAACCCGACTGGATAGATAAGGAAAATCCGGATTGGGAAGGAAATTATAAAGTAAAATACTGGAATGCTGAATGGAAAGAAATTGTTTTTGGAAATCAAGACTCATATATTTCCAAAATAATAAATAAAAACTTTGATGGAATTTATCTTGATATTATTGATGCTTTTGAATATTTTGAATAGTAAGGTCTGATAAAAAAATGTAACTACAAGGTGCATATTTAATGAACAGAAAAAGAAAATTATGACGATAAAAAAAATTCTCATTGCCCTGTTAGTAATAATTTGGATTTGGTTTCTGTTTTTCAACAATGATGAAATTAAACTTGGACCAGGCGTTTTTGCACCTTCAGATCCGATTCAAACTAACATTCAATCTCCTAAAACATTTGAATTTAAAGGCTACACAATTACACCTTTAGCCAAATTTCATATTAAAGGAAAAGTTCTATCCAGAAGAAATTATAACTTTGGGAAAAGTTCAAAATTATCACCAATTGACCTTGCAATGGGTTGGGGAAGAATGTCAGATGAATCCATAATAAAAGACATTACTGTTAACCAACGAGGGAGATGGTATTTCTGGAAATACACAACTTTACCGATTCCAAGCAGAGAAATAGAAACTCATAGTGCAAATATGCATATTATTCCCGCAACTAAATCATTAAAAAAAATGATTAAAAAAGTAAAAAAAGGAAATATTGTAGAATTTTCAGGTTTTCTTGTTAAGGTAACAAAACCACGATTTTCATGGAAAAGTTCAACAAGTCGTGAAGATACAGGCAATCACTCATGTGAAGTTGTTTATGTTGATACTTTTCAAATAATTGATATTCCTTAGTTTTAAAATTACTGGAATATTATTGTAATTAAAAAAATATGTTTTTATCGGAAACTATTAGACAATTCAATATATTTGATACAAATAAAACTTGATAGTGTCATCCGGCAGCTGTCGGATATGAAAAAATGAAAGAAAAAATTTGGACAGAATCAACATGATAAACAGGATAATAAAATAATTATCCAGTAAATCCTGTTAATCCTGTCTGATAATAGGAGGAGAGAATCGATGAGAAGGAAAATATATTATATAGTATTATTAATAGTAGTATTATTTGTTAATATTATTTTTGCAGAAAGTGATTTTAAAGTAATTCGTTATCCATCAATCAGTCCTGATGCAAGTGAAATTGCATTTTCTTATCAGGGTGATATATGGACGGTATCAGTAAATGGCGGCAGGCCAAACCGATTAACAATCCATGATGGATATGAAACAATGCCAGTCTGGTCACCTGATGGAAAGAGCATTGCTTTCACAGGAAAACGTTATGGTAATAGTGATATTTTTATCGTTCCTGCTTTAGGTGGCAAACCAAAACGAATGACTTATTATTCAGGTAATGATCTGTTAAATGACTGGACAACCACTGGTCAGTTATTGTTCACTTCTAACAGAACTTATAGACAGGTTGAATGGGATTCTGAAATTCAGACAGTTCCGGTAAATGGCGGAACTCCTTATCGTTATCTGGATGCTTTTGGACGTTATCCAACTTTATCTCCTAATGGAAAATTTGTTGCTTTTGTAAGAGGATATTGTAGAGAAGCACGTGAAGCATACAAAGGATCAGCAGATAAAGATATCTGGTTGTATGATATTGCAAAAGAAAATTATATTCAGTTGACAAATTTTACAGGTCAGGATTATATGCCGGTTTGGGCAAGTGATAAAGAACTTTATTACTTGAGTGCAAAATCAGGAAAATATAATATTCACAAACAATTAATCGATAAAAATGGAAAAGCCATTTCCAAAGATCAGCAAATCACAAAATTTACTGATGATGGAATTAGATCATTTAATATAAGTGATAATAGCGAAATGATTGTTTTTGAAAGAAAAACTTCTATTTACATTTTAAATATAAAAACTGCGAAAATTTCAGAAGTCAAAATAAATGCAGGAACAGATTATAGATTTGATCCGATTGAGTATAAAACTTTTACAGATAAATTAAATCATTATTCTGAATCTCCTAATGGTAAATTGATTTGTCTTGAGGTTCACGGTGAAATATATATAACTGAAAATGATAAAGAAAAAAGTAAAACAGTAAATATAAGCAATAGTTCATGGCGAGATGAGTCGCCGGTTTTTCTTGATGACGAACATGTTGTTTTTGTATCCGATAGAGATGGTCAATATGATTTGTATATGGCAATGTCAACAGATAAAAATTTAAACCTATTTAAATCATTGAAACATAAAGTAAAAAGATTAACAAAAACCAAAGTAAGTGAATCAAATCCTGTAATATCTCCGAATTTAAAAAAAATTGCATATATACGAGGTAATGGAGAACTGGTTGTTGCAGATATATCGGTTGACGGATTATCAAACGAAATTATATTACTTAGTGGCTGGGCAACACCGGAAGGTCTCACATGGAGTCCTGATAGCCGATGGTTAGCATATTCCAAAGAAGATCTAAATTTTAATGGTGAAATCTATATTCATAAGGCTGATAATAGTGTCGAACCTGTAAATGTAAGTATGCATCCACGCGGGGATTATTCACCTGTTTGGAGTAAAGATGGTTCTAAACTCGGATTTATTTCCGCAAGAAATAATCAGAATAATGATATATGGTTTGCATGGTTAAAGAAAGAAGACTGGCAGAAAACTAAACTTGACTGGGATGAAGCAGAAGAGCCAGAAAAAGAAAAGAAAAAAGATGATGACAAAGATAAGGATGAAGATAAAGAAAAAGAAGATATTGTAGAACCTGTTAAAATTGATCTCGATGGAATTTATAAAAGATTAGTTCAGGTAACATCACTGCCCGGTGATGAAGGTAATCTTGTATTTTCAAAAGATGGTAAAACATTATATTATACAGCACTTAATACTGAAAAAGATAAGAATGATTTATATTCTATCAAATGGAATAAAAAAGATAATGAGGCACTTACTAAAGATGGAGTCAATCCAAGTGGAATTTCATTATCAAATGATTATAAAAATTTATTTATGGTAAAAAAAGGAAAACTCTCAAAATTCATAATAAATAGCAAAAAGAGTGAATCATTACCATTTAAAGCACAACTTGCAATTGATTATGGAAAAGAAAGACAACAGATTTATGATGAAGTCTGGAGAACTTTAAACACGCGATTTTATGATCCAAAATTTCACGGTCGAAATTGGATAGATTTAAAAAAGAAATATGAAAACAGAATATTATCATCTTCAACCAAACATGATTTCATCAATATGGTTAACCGGATGCTTGGACAACTTAACGCCAGTCATATGGGACTTTATGGAGACGATAGAGCTGAAACAGAAAAAGAAACAACCGGATTATTAGGAATAGAAATTGTCCCTGAAAAAAACGGGGTTCGGGTAGTCAGAGTTGTCCCAAATTCTCCTGCCGGAAAAGTTTTCAGCAGATTGTATAAAAATGATTTAATTCTATCAGTAAACGGTATAAAGGTTACAAATAAAAGAAATTTTTATTCCCTATTAATTAATAAAGTAGATGAAAAAATTATACTTGATGTTCAAAATAAAACCAATGGCAACAGAGAGGTTATTATTCGACCTGTAAAAAGCCTTAGAAGTGAATTATATGATGAATGGACAGATTCAAAAAGAAAATTAGTCGATAAGTATTCTAATGGTAAACTTGGATATTTACATATACAGGGAATGGATTGGACGAGTTTTGAAAGATTTGAGAGAGAATTTACTGCTGCAGGCTCAGGGAAAGATGGAATTGTAATTGATGTCCGATATAATGGTGGAGGTTGGACGACCGATTTTCTAATGACTGTGTTAAATGTTGACCAACATGCATATACAATTCCTCGTGGAGCAACAAAAGACCTGAAAAACCACAGGAAATTCAAAGAAAATTATCCTTATGCTGAGCGTCTCCCCTTTTATCCATGGACCAAACCTTCTATCGCAATGTGTAATAGTTGTAGTTATTCCAATGCAGAAATATTTTCACATGCGTATAAAACCCTGGGAATTGGGACATTAGTTGGAGAACCTACTTTTGGAGCTGTAATTTCAACCGGAGGAAAAGGACTGATTGACGGAACTTATGTTCGGGTTCCATTCCGTGGATGGTTTGTAAAAGCAACTGAAGAAAACATGGAACATATACCGGCAATTCCAAATATTTTGATAGAAAATTCTCCAAACTGTAAAATTAAAAATGAGGATGAACAGTTAAAAAGATCAGTTGAAGAATTAATGAGAAGTATGTCAAAATAGATATTTTTATATAACTATTTTTTCTCATTTATTAAGCTAATGGTTGAACTAATCAGCAAGCGTCACAGAAGCAATTTCAAGTAAACGATTGTTATATGTTTTTTATTTTCAATTACTTGACAAACTAATATTTAATTTAAAATTAAGTACGCTTGCATATTTTTCTAATGTAGATAATCGAATATCTTCAGCATGATTTTCTATTCTGGATATTGCCGATTTTTTTGTTTTTAATTTTTCAGCAAGCTCTTCTTGAGTAAATCCTGATTCTTCTCTTATTTGTTTTAACATTACACCAATTTTAAAATTTTCATATCCTTCATCAAAATTTCGAGAAAATTCTTTATCTACTTTTTTTCTTTTATTTATATACTTATTAAGATCACTCATTACTTTCTCCTTAAATATTCATGTTTTCTATTTATAGCAATATCAATTGCATTTTTTGGAGTTTTCTGTGTTTTTTTTAATAAATGCATGATTTAATATAACAAAGTTGTTTTCATGGATAAATCCAAGTATCCTATAGGTTTTATTAATTCCGTCCACTTTAACTTCCCAAATGTTTTCAACATGTTTAAGTTTTTTAAAATATATTTTAGGTACAATTTCTAAATCTTCTATTAATTTAAAAGTCCAAACTACTTTCTTTATTTCTTTACCAGATAGAGAATCTAAAAATTCTTCAACATAACATTTACCTTCAATAGTTTTATAAAATTTTATTTTTCTCATATTAAAAGTTAACAAATATGTAAACTTAAACCAAATATGTTTTTTTTATAAATAGTTTGACCCAATTCAAATTGAATCAAACAATAAAAAAATCCTTGCAGTTAATAAAATAACAGTAGTAAGTTTAGCAGTAATTTTTGACAATATTAAAAACATTAAGTTAATCTAAAATGAAGGGAAAATTCCTGACATTAAGGAGGAAAAATGAACGAATTAAAACCACAACGGCGTATAGGTGTTATCGCAATTATTGTAGAAGATCCTGCTAACACATTTGACAAAATCAATTCTATACTTCATCAACATTCAAAAGTTATTATTGGTCGATTAGGGCTTCCTTATCCAAAGGAAAATCTATCCATTATATCATTAATAATTGATGGAACAACTGATGATGTTGGTGCACTGACAGGGAAATTGGGTCAGATCCAATCCGTATCAGTAAAAACTGTTTTTGCCAAATAATTAACAATCAAATTACTATTTAATAGTTACCAGGAGAATTCTATTATGAGAAAACTTATATTCTTTATTTTATTATCAACTATGTCTTATGCACAAACCGGTTCTTTAACTGGAAATATTGTAGATAAAAATTCCAAATCATTACTACAAGGTGCAAATATCAACATTGAAGATTCAGACATCTTTACTACATCTGATAATAATGGTCATTATATTTTAAAAGAGATTCCAGTAGGTAATCAAAAACTTATAGTAAGTTTTATTGGATACAAAAATCTGGAATTAAATATTAACATTGAATCCAATACTACAAAACAGTTGGATTTTCAGCTAACCCAAACAACAATTCCATTATCAGAAGTTGAAGTATCAATAACTAAAACCTCAAAAAAACTAAAAGATATTTCTTTACCAATAAGTTTAGTACAAGAAGAAAAAATAAAAAAGACACTTTCATCTAATATTGCAGATGTATTACAAAATGAAGCTGGAATTTCTATGTCAAATGATGGTGCCTGGGGAAAATATGTGACAATACGTGGTATGACCAGAAATAATATTGCTTTGCTGGTTGATGGGAATAGAATTTCAACAGCAACAAATTTAGCCGCAGGTTTATCAATGTTTGATATTAATGATATTCAGAGAATTGAAACAGTGAAAGGCGGAGTATCTTCACTCTATGGTTCCGGAGCAACAGGTGGAGCAATCAATATTATTACAAAAGATGGTTGGTACGAGGATGAATTTTACACAAAAAGTAGTTTCACAACTGGTATAAATACTGTAAACAATCAAAATTTAGGTCATCTAAGTCTTTATACCGGTGCAAAAAAATGGTACTTGAAATTATCTGGAATGATGAGAAATGCAGGTAATTTACAAACTCCGTCTGGAATATTAAAAAACAGTCAATATTCTGATAATAATATTTCATTTAAATCAGGTTTTAAACCCTTTGATACTCATGAAATCAAAATAAATTATCAACGTTATTTTGGAAAAGATATTGGATTACCAGGAGGATACCCACTTTTTCCGGATAATGCAATAGTAACCTATCCGGAAGAAAAAAGAGAGTTGTTCAGTATCAAATATACTAAAAAAGAACTATTCTCAATATTGCCAAAATTATCATTCAAGTATTTCAGACAGGATATATTTCGTGATGTTGAGAATATTCCCGGAACGGTAAAACATGCTGGAAACAAAGAGATTCATGTGCAAAAGGTTCTTCCAAATGCAATGCATGAAACTCATGGTTTTCAAATTCAGTCAGATTGGTCATTTTCACATAATAACCATCTAATTGCCGGAATTGACGGATGGCAAAAAAAAATGGATAGTCGTCGTGAAAAACATCTAAAAATAAATATACTCAATGATGAAGGTACTACGATAAATACAATTAATCAGATTATTGGTGAACGTCCTGTTCCTTTGGCAACTTATAAAACTGCTGGTATCTATATGAATGATGAATTTCATGCTATTGAAGATAAATTTATAATAAATGTTGGAGGGCGATATGATTTGATAAATATTATTAGCGATGAAGTTTTAAATCCTGTTTATCAAATTGTAAATGGAGTAAGAAATGATACTCCTGCAAATCAGGTAATACTTTGGAAAAAAGGAGACGATCTTGATTTTTCCTGGAGTGGAAATCTTGGACTGCTTTATCGTCCGTTACAGTTCATGGATATTACACTGACTCTTGGAAAATCTTTCCGTTCTCCTACAATTGAAGAAAGATATAATTTTATAGATCTTGGGAGTATTGTAAAAATTGGAGATCCTGAATTGAATTCTGAAGAATCGATATTTGGGGATTTTGGACTTAGATTAAGAAGTTCCAGATTCCAATTTGGTGGAAATATTTTTATTAACCGACTTGAAAATCTTGTGATGGAAAAAGAAGACACATTCGAAGGACGCAACGCTCTGAAATATGCAAATATTGGGAAAGCTCAATTATATGGATTTGATTTACAAACTTCTTATATATTAACTGATAATATTACCTTATCCGGAAACATTGCTTATGTAATTGGCGAGGATACTTACAATAATGTGCCTCTTGCATATATTTCACCTCTAAATGGACAATTTAATATAGTTTATGATTTTATGAATAAATTAAATTTATCTTTAACTACAAATATATTTAGTAAGCAAACACGAACAGCAGATTGGGAACAGGATACTGATGGTTATATCTATTTTGATTTTTATATGCATTCCAATATCATAAATTGTTTTGGAATAGATAATGAATTTTATTTCGGTATTGAAAATATTGGAAATACGGAATATAGAAATCATTTAGCAACAAACAGAGGTGATATTAATGTTGAACCCGGAAGAAATTTTTCATTTCGCTGGCAGATTGGAATATAATTGTTTATACTTATCATATAATTAAAAAGGAGAAATAATGCCAGACAATACTATTACAATTGAAGGAAGAGAACTTCTGCAAATTGATTGCGGAGTTGTTGTCGAATCTAATAGCGGGTTATTTAGAAGAGTTGGTAAATTTGATACTGAAAATGAATATCCTTACGAAATTGCTGTAGATGCCCGTGATTATTTCATCGAAGCAAATGAATTAATTGACCTGATTGGAATCCTATGTGCAAAATATGATGTTGATGGACAATTAAATGGCTTATTTATTGAGCCAAAAAACGGTGTAGTTTATGATCGGTTTGAAATATTCTTTGAAGCCGAAGAAAAATCTATAATCAAAAAATTTGCAGAAGATTTTTTCCTCAAAATAGAATAATAAATAAAACCAGCTATTTACAAAAACCCATCAAGTTTATTGATGGGTTTTTGTAAATTTATAGGATCATGGGAATTGTAAAATCTGTTTTTTTATTTGAAATATTCTATTGTTTAAGGGTGGATGAGAATTGAAATAATTTAAAATTTTTAAATTCTCTGGAGCAGCCAATTTTAACCTATTAAGTAAAATCTCTGATTTAGCAGGATCATATCCAGCAGTATTTAATAAATTAATTCCATACGCATCGGCTTCAAATTCATTTTCCTGAGAATAATTACTATTAATGAATGAACCTATTATTTGTCTTGCTACAGGTCCAAATTTATTATATCTGGATAAAATATTAGTCACAACTTTAGTTGAGTAATCACTATATATTCTTCCCATTGAATGTCCCATAACAACATGCATCATTTCATGGGCGAGAACAAAAGCAATTTCATCTTTACTATCTTTTATCTGATCTAATAAACCATGAGTTATAAAAATATAACCACCCGGAAATGCATAGGCATTGATATCTTTTGTATATTGAATAATAAAATCGAATTGATATAGTTGATTTTTCAGACATGAATGTAGATTATTTCCAATTTCCTGTATTAATTGATTAAGTGCTGGATTAATATCTACTTGTATTTCATTAATACAATTTTGTGCAAGATTTTTACCAAATATTCTCTCAGCTTTTATTCCTTCTTCATCACTTCCAAAAGCTGATTGATATATCCATTTACCCTTAAGAAAAACGCCACCGGTTTTTCGTCCTAAATTGTAGAAGAATGAACCCATATTACCTTTTCATAATCAATTATTATTCAGTGTAAATATAATGATTTTTTTCTATTTCCTTCTATAAATTCGAAAACCAATATCCTTAAAACATAAGGAGGGATTTTTATAAAACTGGCTATAAGTAT
>JAOZSG010000051.1:12992-13217 GCA_029939785.1 Fidelibacterota bacterium
CAGCCAGATGTCCACTCCCACACATTTCCTGCCATATCGTAGGCTCCAAAATATGAGCGATTGTCCCGAGTAACATAGTCTCCCCTTTTCTGCCCATTATAATAACCAACCGGAGTAGTTCCTTCTTCAAAAGGATCTCCACTACTTTGAAAATTACAATAATTATCATAAAAGTCATCACCCCATGGATACTTATAACCTGTATTTCCACGTGCTGCTTTTTCT
>JAOZSG010000052.1 GCA_029939785.1 Fidelibacterota bacterium
GGAGAAATTTAACTCAAAGGATTAAGTCTGATATAAATTCTAAAAAAGATGCAAATTGTTACCAAATCGGTGAAACTTTTGGAAGTAATAATCTAATCAAATCTTATGTGAATAATGGTATGCTGGACTCACAATTTAACTTTGGGTTATTTTTTACACAAAGACGAGTATTTGCAGAAAAAAATGGCAGTTTACTTGATGTGAAATTATCATTGGAAAAAGGATTAGAGGTTTTTGGTTATAATCATGTTATGGGTAATATTTTTGATAGTCACGATCAGGTTAGAATGATGTCTTTATTAGAAGGCGACTTGACTCTATCGGATAATGGGTCTAAAAAAGCATGGGAATTACCTGCAATAAAAGTTGATAAAATATCAACATACAATAAACAACAGGCTCTTATGACCTTTATTCTCACAATTCCGGGTGTTCCTATTATTTATTATGGAGATGAATTTGGGATGACTGGTGCAAATGATCCGGATAATAGAAGAATGATGAGATTTGATGCAGAATTAAATATCAATGAAAAAAAACAACTTCAAATTATCTCAGAAATAGTTCAAGTTAGAAAAAATCATGCGGCATTAAGACGTGGTGATTATCTTCCACTTTTTTGTGATGACAATGTTTTTATTTACAGTCGCGGTGATACATCGGAAAGATTAATCATTGCAATTAATAAAAATAATAATAAAGAATTAATTACGTTAGATATACCTGATTGGATAACAGCTTCTACACTAAAATCATTGCTAAATACGAATAATTTAACAGTTAAAAACAATACTCTAAAGTTAGAACTTACAGCATATTCCGGTAACATTTGGATATGTAAATAAATTAATACTTTAATAATTGATGGAGTACTAAATGAGATTTAAAATTCGTCCCTTTCACCTAAGTGATTTATCAGCATTATATCGTATTTGTCTATTGACAGCAAAAAGCGGCAAAGATGCTACAAGTTTATATTCAGATCCTGATCTGGTTGGAAGTTATTATGCAGCACCTTATGCTATATTTGAACCTGAGGTTTGTTTTGTTATTACTAATTCCGGTAATCCATGTGGATATATAATTGGCACCAAAGACACTGAAAAATTAATAAAAACCTGTGAAAAAAATTGGTTTCCAATACTTAGAGAGAGATATAAAAAACCAGATCCAGAAGAGAAATCAGCAGATGCACAAATAAGAAGATTAATACATGAAGGTTATAATTTAAAATCTGAACTTACTGACTATCCTGCCCATTTACACATTGATCTTTTACCTATTGCACAAGGACAAGGTTTAGGTAGAAAAATAATGAATACATTTATTGATAATTTAAAAAAATTTAATACACCTGCTTTACACTTAGAAGTAGGAAAAACAAATACAAATGCAATTAAATTTTATCAACATATTGGATTTCATATAATCAAAGAATATGAAAATTCTATTGCTTTTGGAATGCAACTTAGATAGAATTTTCTATTAACTTAAAATAATGTTGAAGTTTGTGGCAACCGGAGTGCTATAAACTTTTGTAAAATTACAAAATTTAAACTCTCTAACATTTTTATTAACGGTTCCGTCACCGATAGTCCAATGAAATGGCTTATTCTCATTTTTACGTCTTTTTTAATAAATCTGTTTTATCTATTTCACAATCCCTTAATATTTTTGATAGAATTCCTGTGCCAATAGTTTCGTTTGCATGAACTGGAACAGTTGTACACCTACCGTCTGAATGTTGTAAAAAGTTATGGCTACCTTTTGTTCTAATAACTTCAAATCCAAATTTTCTTAGAATTTTAATCAATTTTTCCCCTGACAAGGAAGGGAAGTTGCTCATATTGAAAGTACCAATCGTTGTACCCCTATGAACTCATTTGGTTCAAACAAAAAATCTTCAGTTTCTAAACACAATTCTATAACTTCCTTTGTTCTCTCCATTAATTCGTCCAATGATTTTGCTTGTGTATAACATCCTTTTAAAGCTGGTACTGTTGATACATAAAATCCATCTGTATCCTTTTCTATAATAACATTAAACGTCTGATCCATATAAAGCCTCCAATTGTATAGTCACAATATACAATAATTTTTTAAAAAATCAATATATATGAAGATTATAACATTTATTAAGCCAAAGGTGAGTGAACAAATGAAAAGAACTATCTTCGTTAACTAAACCTGATTTGCTATACAAACTTTTTTGTTGAGTATTTAATATATTCAAAAAAAATTAAAAATATACTAATTGCCTACAACCTTTTCAGATGAATATAAGTCATAGCATTGTTAAGATTTTTCTGGAAGGTAAAGTTTATGAAAATATTTAGTTTCGTATTGGTCATTCTAATTTGTTTTAATTTGGTAATGGCAAAACATGTTCCCCCACCAATGTCTGCGAGAAAACGCTCTATAACAGCAACAAAAATAACTCAAAATAATTTTAAAATTGATGGGATTTTATCCGAAGAAATTTGGAATAATGGTGAATGGACCAGTGGTTTGTTCCAACAAAAACCTAATGATGGAGAACCAGAATCCTTCAAAACTGAATTTTGTATTCTCTATGATCAGGATTTTATTTATGTAGCCGCACGAGCTCATGATCCGGAGCCAGAAAAAATCAGTGCAATCTTATCAAGACGTGATAATTATACAGAATCAGACTGGATGTACATATCATTTGATAGTTTTAATGATAACAGAACAGCTTTTGAATTTGGATTAAATGCGGCCGGAGTTCAGCATGATTTAAGACGTTATGACGATGAAAATGCAGATGATAGTTGGGATGCAATATGGGATGGTGATGCTCATATCGGTGACAATAGTTGGACTGCAGAATGGCGAATTCCTTTCAAAGAATTACGATTCACAACCTCGGATAACATGAAATGGGGAGTTGAACTTTACCGTGAATTACCACGAAAAAATAATGAACTTTCTGTATGGAGTTATTGGGCACAGGATGAAGCAGGATTTGTATCAAATTACGGCACTCTTCATGGTTTAAAAAATATTCAATCCTCCAAACCAATTTATATTAAACCATATATAGTTAGCCAATCCAATATTTCTGACAATCTTGTTACACCAGTTCATGATAACAGTTATGATTTTTTATATAATATCGGTGGTGATTTTAGATATAGTAGTCCGAGTGGAATAACTTTAAACGCAACAATCAATCCTGATTTTGGCCAAATAGAGGCTGATCCTGCAAATTTCAATTTAACTGAATTCGAAACTTATTTTGCTGAAAAACGGCCCTTTTTTATGGAAGGCGGAAATATACTTCATTTTCCTTTAAATTTTGGTGATGGTGATAATGGAACTAACACTTTATTTTATTCCAGAAGAATTGGTCGTGCACCTCAAGGATGGACACAGTACAATGATGAAAAAATTGATATTGCAGAAGAAAGATCAGCTTCAACAAATATTCTGGGAGCAACAAAAATTACAGGAAAAACAAAAAATGGTTTATCAATTGGTGTAATGGAAGCTCTAACAACAGAAGAAAAAGCAACCGTCTTTTATGATGATGGATCAAAAGAAAAATGTGTAATTGAACCAATATCCAATTATTTTTTAGGCCGTATCCAACAGGATTTCAACGATGGTCAGGCTACTATTGGTGGAATTTTTACAGCAGTAAACAGAAAACTTGATGGAACAGGAATAGACTATCTCCACGATGCCGCATATACTGGTGGAATTGATTTTGAATATGAATTTTTAGACAGAAAATATGGGATAGAAACATCCTTATCTTTTAGTAATGTATCAGGTGATACAATTGCGATACAGCGTACTCAAAAAAGTTCATCAAGATATTTTAACAGAGTTGATGCAGACCATCTTAATTATGATACAGATTTAACTTCATTATCAGGATATAGTTTCAAATCCGTAGTAATGAAAAACACGGGTCATTTTCGAGGTGCAATTGGACTAACCGGATCAAGCCCGGGTTTTGAAGTAAATGATATGGGTTATATAAGAAATGTCGATGATGTGAGTCAGTTTATTTGGATTCAATACCAGGAATGGGAACCAGGAAAAATATTCAGACAATATAGAATCAATATCAATCAATTTACATCTCATACTTTCAATGGGGAGAAAAAAAATCCAGGTATAAATATTAACTCACATTTTACATTCAACAATAATTGGAGATTAAGTTTTGGAATCAACAGGAATTTTAGTGGGTTAAGTCCTAGTATGAATAGAGGCGGACCTGCATTATATATACCAAACAGCTCTGCAATTTGGACTTTAGTCGGAACCGATCAAAGAAAGAATCTTAGTGCATTAATAATGGGTTTTGTATTTGATAATGATGACAATGTAAAAAGTATAGGGCTTGAACCATCTATTACCTGGCGACCACGTCAAAACCTACAATTAACCGCTGATATCAGTTATAACTTTCTTGATGATACATGGGCATGGATTGGTTCTACAGAAGATAACAATGGCAATGACCAATATTTCTGGGCAAGTATGAAACAAAAAACTATAAGTTTCACACTTCGTGCTGATTTTACTCTTACAAATAAATTATCATTTCAATATTATGCTCAACCTTATTTTACTGCCGGTGAATATTTTGATTATAAACGTGTTAATGATGCCGATAATGCTAATTTTGATAAACGATTTGAAATGATGAATGACCGGATGAATTACAATAAGAATGACGGTGAATTTAATATTGATTATAATAATGATGGTCAGACTGACTATTCTTTTAGCGGACAGACTGATTTTAATTACAAGCAATTTCGTTCCAATTTTGTATTGCGTTGGGAATATTCTACAGGCTCAGTTGCATATCTTGTATGGTCACAAGGATATACAAATTATCAGTCATTCCTGCCTTTCAATTTTGGAAATGATATAAACAAACTTTTTTCAGGAGTTTCAGATAATGTATTCATGATTAAAGTTAGTCAGAGTTTGAGTTTGTGAGGGTTGTTTAACTTGTTAAATTAGTTGAACTGGTTGAACCGGTTAAATTGGTTGGATTTAAAACTCTGTATTTTGCATAAACAATTATCAAACATATTATTATTTTAAAATTAAACATGATTTTTTAAGCACCAGAGGTGCGTTCCTATTTGTATAAAATGGATTATCTAATGTATTAAAGCACCTTTATGTGCGGCTCTATTGCTAAAAAAGCAAAAAAACAGAACACAGATCGATCGGATTAAACGGATCTAATCTTCTTCAATTTTTACTGGAAATTTCAAATAAAAACAAGTCCCTTTTCCAGGTTCGCTCTCGACATCAAATTTTACATTATAAGGTTTAAGGAGATTATAAGAACTATACAAACCCAAACCCGTTCCTTTTGGTTCTCCCTCTTTAGCTTCATCTGAAGTTGGTTTTGTAGTATAAAAAGGTTCAAACAATTTATCTAAATTATCTTTTGATATTCCATGACCAGTATCTTTTATTTCAACAGTTATTATATCATTATCATAATAAGTTTTAATATATAATAATTTTTCATCTGATTTGTACATTGCATCAGCAGCATTGCGAATAATATTAAGTAACGCCTGGGAAAAATCACTATACACTCCGAATACACTTGGAATGGTTTTATCAAGTTCATATTTTTTATAAATTTTATTCTTAAATTCCAGGTCAGCATCTAAAAAGTCCAATTCATTTTCAAGCAATTCACTCAAATTGATATATCGTGGTTTTGTTTCCTGTTCTTTTCGACATTTTGTCATCATAGTATCAACAATCTTGTTAATTTTATCTGTTGATTTATTTAAAGCTTTTATAATTGGTGGGTTAACAACCTTACCCTCTTCCAACATGTATATATATCCATATAATACAGTTAGTGGATTTCTAATATTATGTGCAATTCCTGAAGCCAAAAGTCCAATTGATGATAACCTGTTTTCCTTCTGAAGTTCTTCTTCCAGTTCTTTTTGTCGCTTCTCTATTTTCTTCCTTTCTGTAAGATCCCTAATAATTCCCTGATAAAATTTAAAATGGTCATCAAATATGGGGATAGCATTAATTTCAACAGTTGCAATAGTTCTATCTTTTTTTGTCATGAATAATTCACAGGCTTCGACTTTTTCTCCTGCATATAATTTTTGTAAAGTTTCATTTACGTTATTTTTTTCAGAATCCAGAAAAAAGTCTGTTAAATTTTTGTCTAAAATTTCTTCAGGTGAAAACTGGCATATTCTTTCACATGCTTTTGATATATAAATAAATGTCCCATCTGGTTTTATCCTGAAAATTGCGTCAAAACTACTTTCCACAATTCCTCTGTATTTTTGTTTACTTTCTCTTAATGCTATTTCAGTTTTCTTTAGAGCAGTAATATTACGGGTAACAACAGCGATATGTGTTACTTCATTATTTTGATAATAAGGATAATAAGCAACATCATAAAATCCATCCTCGAGAGTATTAAAACTAAACCAATCCTGATAATGAATTTCTTCTCCATCAAAACACTTTTCCAAAAAAGGTTTTATTGTTACAATAAATTTTTTCTCACCCCAAATATCCTTTAAGGATTTACCGACGATTTGATCTGGCAGTACCCCTCTCTCCTTACAGTATGAATCATTAACTGCTACATATTTATAATCATGATTAATCAGAGTCATAAAATCTGCAGCTGCATTTGCAATAAATTTATACTTCCCGAGATTATCTTTCGATTGACGTAATTTCTTAATTTCCTGCTTTAATAAATGATTTTCTTCAATAAGTTGTTCTTTTAATTTATTCTCACTATAATTATTTTTATTTTCAGTCATTATTTTCTCCAATTACATCGTAATAAATATAGAAATAATAATGATTAAATTCAAAAATAGAAAATATTAACCCAATTTATCAGATAAAAATTAAACCTAAAAATATATTCACATAAAAACTGATATCACTAATCTAACCACCATATTAATGTATAGCGTTATTTTTATTGAAAATGTAAAACATTTAGTTAGTTCGACAATAAAACCAACACAACATAAAAATCTTGCTATTTGGCGATTTAATAAATCGCAACACTAAACCATTCTCCTTATTATCAACAAGTTAAAAACAAATAGAATATTTTCATTATTTAATTATTATGCTAATTTTATATTATACAAAAACAATTATTAAAATCTTGACATGATAAACCCACTAAATTATATTAACCTATATAAAAAATTGTAAAATCTATATATAATTTGAACAAATTTATTTATAATAATTGAGCAAAAAATTCATGGAGGGTATCGAATGCGTAAGTACTTTTTAATTTTATTGTCGCTTTTAATAATCACCAATTTGTTTGCCGGTACTACCGGTAAAATAGATGGAGTCGTGATAGACAAAGATTCAGGTATGCCACTTCCGGGTGTTAATATTGTATTATCCGGGACATCTATTGGTACAGCATCTGATGAAAATGGGTATTATATAATTCTAAATGTTTCACCAGGTATCTATGAAATTAAAGCAACAATGATTGGTTATAGTAATATTTCAATAAGGGACATAAGAGTATCCATAGACTTAACAACCAAAATTGATTTTGAGTTATCAACTGAGGTTTTAGAAGCAGGTGAAGAAATTATTGTTTTTGCTGAAAGACCATTACTAAAAGCTGATGAGTTTGCATCAAAACATCTTGTATCAGATGAAGAAATGGAAATACAACCTGTAGATAATATTATTAATATTGCAAAAAATCAGGCTGGTGTAGTAGGTAATAATTTCCGTGGAGGCCGTGCAGGAGAAGTATTAATAGTAATAGATGGAATTCCTGTACGTGACCCGTCTTCAGGATATACAGGTGATTTAGGTGGATTCTCGCTTGAAATACCTAAAGAGTCTGTCAAAGAAATGGAAGTTTCACTTGGTGGATTTTCTGCTGAATATGGTAATGTACAATCAGGGATTTTAAATTTAGCAATGAATGGTGGTTCACAAAAATATCATGCAACTTTCCACGCTTCAACTACAGACTTCGGATCATTAAATAATATATTAATGAAAAAAGACGATTGGTGGTATGATGCAAAATATCAACAAAAATTAGAAAACAACTATAGGTTCAGTTTAAGTGGTCCGGTTCCTTTGTTATCAAATCTTACATTTTCAATTTCCGGAGATATATTTGATAAAAACCAAGGTTATTTTTTAAATCAAAAAGAATCTCGCCAATCATATCAGGGAAAAATTTCTTATAAACTTTCTGATAATGCAAAATTAGCAATTGGTGGAAATCACACAAAAAAAGAATGGGAATCTTTTTATTTTCAGGCTGGTAAATATGGGTACGGAGATAATTATAAATCAAATTTATATGAATTCGCAGAAAATGATACTCTTATACGATATAATTATGTAAAAAATCCATTTGATACACTTCAATATAAACAAGGAAATATCGATAGTATGGAAGTCCCTTATTATTATACCACAAGTGATACAGATTCAGTGGCTTATACGTATCTTAAAAATTACTATATGGATAGTCCGATGAATCATCTGACATCTCGTCAAAAAGAAAGTAATATGCTATATGCAGTATTAACTTATACTTTTTCTGCCAGGACTTATATGGAATTACGAGGACAAGTTTATAATTCGAAATATTTAAATGGAATGAAGGATTATGCTGATCGTGATGAGGACGGAAATACCAATGAATATTTACAATGGAATTCCGATATAGAAGGACCTCGTCCGCAAGATCTTGAAAGAGAATACCAATTTTGGTGGTTACGTGGAGATGATAGAGAATACAGAAATCAAAAAGTTAATTCATATATGCTTAAATGGGATCTCACATCACAAATAAATAAAAACCATATGATTAAAACCGGATTCCAATTCAATGTAAATAATACCAATGTTACAGATATTACATGGTCAAGTGTAGCAGAAGGAACAGATTTTACATTAAACACACTTAGACAAGATATCTGGGAAGAAGATGATATAGATTTTGGTGCTTATGTTCAGGATAAAATGGAATATGATAATGATCTGGTTGCACTTATAGGTTTAAGATTTGATTATTTTAATCCAAATGGTTTTGGTGATGCTGTACAATATCCGGAAAGTATGGTAAATCCCATAATGGAATATAATGATGACGGAGAAGCAATTTTAAGCGATCCTAAAGAGGCAAAAGCAAAATACCAATTCAGCCCTCGTATCGGATTATCCTATCCAATTAGTGACAGAGATGTAATGTTTTTCTCATATGGACATTATTTTCAGAGACCAGACGGACGATATATATTCAGAAATCATCAATATAGAAGTTTGACCAAAGTCGGAAACTGGGTGGGAAATCCATCACTACGACCTGAAAAAACTGTTGCCTATGAAGTAAGTTTTGAACATTTGATATCAAAGAATTTAAAAATGTCAATAACAAGTTTTTTTAAAGATGTATCAGATTTAATTAACAACAAAAAATTTGTATTCCCTGATGGTACAGAAGTATGGCAATATGTAAATGGAGATTATGCAAACATCAAAGGTGCAGAGTTAACATTCAAAAGACTAAAAAGCAGTTTTTGGGGTTTACAGGCAAACATTTCATATTCTATAGCAAAAGGAAGGAACAGCTCTGCAAGTGGGGTTTCACTATATCCTTATGATAAAAAAATGTATTATCTTGATTTCGACAGACGCATCAGTAGTCATATTACAATGAGTCTATATTCCAATAATGGTCTTTATTTCATGAAATCATTAACAAAGAACTGGGTATTAAACCTTCAATTTGATTATGGAACTGGAAAACCTTTTTCTACTTATGGAGAACAGGGAGCGACAAATGATAGACGACTACCTAACTATACAAATCTTGATTTACGTTTAAATCGTAGCATTAAATTTGGTTCAATAAGAGCAAGTTTATTTTTAGATATATTTAATGTTTTAAATAATAAAGTTCGATATGATGTTTATACAAAATATTATGATGAAAGTGGTATTCCAAATATTATTTATAAAGAAGAATTATCAAATTTGGAAATACAGACACCATCCATATATCCAGCTGAACGTCAAATTAAAATTGGTATGTCTATAAATTTATAATATAAAATCAGGAGTCTATGAATGAAAATAAAATCAATAATATTACTGCTCATAGTAACAAATTTACTTATTGCAGCAGGAAATCCGATAAAAATAAAAACACATAAACCATTTAGTTTATTTAAATCTTCTGCAGCTGAACCAGTCGATGTTGAATTCCACAGAATTGGTCAAATGTGGATGAGGGTCACCAATTTTTCTATGATTGGAGATGACTCATACACAAACAGAACACCATCCGGAGAATGGCCCGGTGGATCAGGTAATTCATATTTATACCGTGGATCTCTCTGGTTGACAGGATCGCGTAATGGTGTTCGTTCAACTAGCACGACAGAAGATAAAGAATATACACCACTTACTTCTATTACGAAAAATACATTCCTGGATGGATTAGCAGAACATACTGTTTGTAAATTTACTGATGGAATCAAAACAAATGATGCACATTTACCAATAGGTTATGAAATAACACAACACACCTATGCTTACGGAGTAAGTTTTGCCGATGATTTCGTAATATACAAATACATATTAAAGAATGTCGGTATTGATACAACAGACGATGGTATTGTAGATGATACTTCACCAATCAATGATGTACACTTTACATTTCGTATGGATGGTGATATTTCTAAACTTAGTTCCTGGAATACAGAAGCTGATTTTGTTAATCGTGATGATCATGCAATGTGTTTAACTTCAGGCTGGGATGAATTAAAATTGTTTCCTTATATGGAAAATCAATTTGAAAAAGATCCAACATTGTGGGAGCAATTAGGATCTTATATTGGTGATAGCACACTAACAATTATGTTTGATGGAGATAATCGGAGTTATCCAAGTGAGGTTGACACTTCATTAGTTAATCCATCAAGTTATTTTCATGAAAATCCAGATGATGATTTCGGAAATCCAAATCCAAAAGGAGATTTTCAATCACCAGGTGTATTAGCGATGCAAATGATTCATACAGAACCATTATTAAAACCAAAATCTTATACGACCAGCTATATTGGACAGGATTTCGCAGACGATGGTGCTCAGTGGTCCAACGCAGTTGGTAAAGAGAAATTTGATAAATTATTTAAACTGCCTCCTTTTCAGGGTGGTGGAGTTAATGAAGGAGATTATCGTGCTATCACAACATTTGGTCCTCATGACTCTTTGGCTTTTGGTGATAGTATAGTAGTTATTTTTGCAATTGGAGTTGGTGTCGATGCTGACAAAGCAGGTGCTTACAGTTTTCTGAAATTAGTACAAGACATGGAAGTAGCGAAAACAATTGTCCAGGATAATTTTCAAATTAGTACAAATGAATTTGCACCAAATTCTGACATTGAAATGGGTGCAGTATTTGATAATGACAACAATTTCCTAGGTGCAAAAATAGAATGGAATCCCTCACAAAGTATTGCTCATCAAAACTTTATTCAATTCGTCCTTCGAAAAGGTGTTAGCAGAGATGCCAGTGGAAGTTTCATTTGGGATACTTTGACAGTTTATAACAAAGAAACTGTCGAAGCGATGTTAGATACATCATCTAATAATAAAGTCGGATTTTTTGATAATGATGTGAAATTTGGATATGATTACACATACGATTTGGTAACAGAATCAAATTCACCAAAATATTATAAAGTTACACTTTCGACCCAGGATTTTATTACAGCAACCGGCAAAAATCAAGTTTCCAATCTTGATGATATTCGGGTTGTACCAAACCCTTATAGAGGAAGTGCACCATGGAATAATCCAGAACCTGCAAATGATGCAGCACGACATTGGAAAGACAGAATCTTTTTTATCAATCTTCCTAATGATGCTGTTGTAAGGATTTTTACCCTGGATGGTGATAAAGTTGCGACTATCCGCCCCACCGATTTGAGAAACATAGAAAACGCTCCTGAAACTAATCGGGCTACTGCTGAATGGGATCTTGTAAGCAGATCAAACAGAGATGTTGCTCCTGGAGTATATATCTATCATGTTTCATCTGATGCTGGTGAAAAAGTTGGTAAAATTGCTATTTTAAGATAAGAATGAGGATAATATGAAAAAATTAATTTTTATAACAATAATTTTAATAAATAATTTATGGGCATCCTCATCAATAGGATCAGCCACCGCTCAGTTTTTGGAAGTGAATCTTCACGCTCAGAATATGGCAATGGGAAATGCTTTAACCTCTCTCACATCGGGTGCTTCTGCTGCTTTGGTAAATCCTGCGGGTGTAGTGGATTTTTATGGAAATGATATGTCAAAGTTTGATACATATTTTTCATACGTAAATTGGCCTGCGGATATAAATTTTGGTTCGCTAAATTTAGCCTACAAATTAGGATATATTGGAACAATAAGTATAAACACTACCTATGTCAATTATGGTGATGAACTTAGAACAACACCTGATAATCCTATGGGTGATGGTACTTTTAATATTTCAAGTAATTCATTAGGTCTTACTTACGGTCGATATCTGACAGATAAATTTTCATTTGGGTTAACAGTAAAAATGATAAATGAAGATTATGATGGTACTAATTATAGTCAATTTGCTTATGATATAGGAACATTATACAGAACAGAATTCAGGAATATGAATATTGGTATGAGCATACTTCATTTTTCAAAAGAAGCACAATTTTCCGGCAAATTTAAAGACTATAGTGACAAGATAAAACTCGCTGAAGGGAAAGACAGCAACTATGAAAATTGGCCTCTTCCTATGACATTTCGTACCGGTATTTCAATGGACGCAATTTCAGCGGCTACATATTCAGTTCGAGTTGCTTTTGATATGATCCATACAAATAATTCATCAGAAAAATATGGATTTGGTACTGAATTTAAATACTTAAACAAATTTTTTATCAGAGGTGGATATCAATTCGGAAGTGATATCGAAGGACTTAGTGCAGGACTTGGTACAAGAATGATGGGTATCTCAATCGATTATGCATTTACTACTATGGAATATTTCGGTGGAAGACACAGATTCGCTATAGGTTATAGTTTTTAAAATAATAAGTAATTCTAATTAATGAAGAAAGGAAATGTTATGAAAAAGTTTAGTTTGTTACTGGTAATAGGGATAT
>JAOZSG010000053.1 GCA_029939785.1 Fidelibacterota bacterium
GATTTTTTTCTATTTCCTTCTATAAATTCGAAAACCAATATCCTTAAAACATAAAAATGGATCTTAATAAAACTGGCTATAAGTATATAACCAATTTTTAGAATATCCATATGAACCACCACGTATTATCCGTTTCGAATCATTCCAGTCAGATGTCCATTCCCACACATTTCCTGCCATATCATAGGCTCCATAATATAAGTGATTATCTCGGATATCATAATCTCCCCTTTTCTGGCCATTATAATAACCAACCGGTTTTGTTCCTTCTTCAAAAGGATCCTTAACACCATCAATACTTGTGATATCAACTCAGGTAATATTATACTGATCTTTCGAATCACACATTATTGCACAAATGTTACATGAGATGCACTTTGATTTATAATTGATATCAGCATAAACTTCTTTTGCAAAATCAGGTTCACAAATAAATGGCCTGCATAAATTTACAAAATCAGTGAGATCGTTTTCTATTGCATAATTTATTTCGGTTCCACTACTACCCCCCTACACAGATTATAGGAATATTTGTCAATTGTTTTGCGATTTTTGCATACTCCAGGTTATACATTAGCGTCAATTAATATTTGTGGATTAAATTTATAAAGATTATTATAACATCAGGGCGGCTCAAAACAAAAGATGTGATGGTTTAAAAACACCTTGCTATTAATATGTACAACTAATAATTTCCTGTCGATTTAATGTGGAGAATAAAAATGCATAAATATGCAATCATGCAGGATCCCGGACATAATAGAGTTTATTATAAAGAATCACAAAAATTATCTCTTGCAGAATTAAAACTCGCGTGTCAAAAATTTAAAAATGAATGTTATAATATACAGACTATTACAATAGCAGAAATTAGATACTTTTCATTTGAAATGGATAACCAAATGAATGAAAAAGAATTATTTATTTTGTCACGGTTGTCTTTTATATTTGCAATATTTGAAGTTATAATATCAAACGAAAATTCATATCTTATTCCAATAGCCAAAACCAAATATGAATATATTGATCCTAAAATCTCAAGTATATTAAAGTATTCCGGTAAAACAAATGAACTTTTTACAAAAATGATGATTAATGTTGCTTTGCTATCCAGTAGTTTTAATTATGAAGATAAAATCAAATTATTAGATCCGATTTCTGGGAAAGGTACTACACTGTATGAAGGTTGTGTTTATGGATTTGATGTTTTTGGAATTGAGATTGTTGAAAAATACGTCCATGAATCATGTGTCTTTTTTAAAAAATATCTCGAAAGAGAAAAATACAAACATAAAAAGGTAAAAAGAAAAATTTACCAGGAAGATACATCAAATATATCATATATCAATGAATTTGAATATGCAAGAACCAAAGATGAATATAAAGATTCAGCATCTATAAAAAAATTTAGTGTTGTAGGTGGAAACTCAATATATTGTAATCGCTATTTTAAAAAAAATAGTTTTCATATTATTGTTGGAGATTTACCCTATGGAGTTGCACATGGAAATATTGGAAATATAAAACAAAAAGGTTTAACAAGAAATCCTTCAGAACTGTTAACATTCTGTCTTCCTGAATGGTACAAAGTTCTAAAAAAAGGTGGAGTTCTGGTTATTGCATGGAATAAATTTGTTATGCCAAAAGACAATATGATAAAGATTTTAAAAGATAATGGCTTAGAAGTACTAAATGAAAGCCTATATAATGAATTTGAACACAGAGTAGATATGTCTATAAAAAGGGATATTATCGTAGCAAAAAAAATGAATTGATATAATAAAATTATATTGATTGGTATATGATAATTAAGTTTAGAACACCTGCATCTTAATGTAAAAAGTTATGTGATACTTGCTAATTTTCAATAATAACGTATTGTAATACTGTATAATAGTGATTGATGAATAGTAAGTGTTAGGTGTTTGGTAGTTTGTTTGGCACGATTAAAATAACAAGACGTTTAAAAATTATTAAAATAAAATTTAGTGATAAATAGTGTTATACAAGTTGTAAAGTATATTTTGTTGTGTAGTATGAAATAATACATGAGTATTTAAGTTGTCTTTACAACAGAGTATATTAATAATAAAAACATATTTATTACTTGATTTCTCAGGGGTTTCTCCTCTATAAAATAATTAATTCACCAAGATTTATGCTAAAGCCTTAAAGTTTTAACAAAACTACTTGATTTGTTGATTTTTGAATTAAATTGCCTTAAAAGAAATTGCAAATAAAAGGAAGGTATTATCTCATTAACATTATTACCTGAGATTTTTCCATATTTTGAGTTTTTAAACGTACAATATAGAATCCTGAAGGAACCTTGTCACCTATATCATTTGTTGCATTCCATTTAATATTATAATAACCGGGATTTTTATATTCTGATAATAATGTATTAACTTTTTCACCTAACATATTATAAATAATTATTTCAATAAAACTACTTTTAGATATTTGGTATGATAAGGTTGTTGATGGGTTAAATGGGTTGGGATAATTTTGAAATAAATCAATTTGATTCTCAATAATTTCTTCTTTTGAAACATTTATAAAAACAGGTCCGTGAAATGTTTTTATATTATTATATGTAACATCCATAATTTTATACCAATAAATTTCCGGTATAATTATTTCATCGGTAAATGAATATTTATGTTGAGTTCTATTATTGTTATGGCCTTCCAAACCTGGATTATTAAGATAGGAACTGATAAGAATATAATCCCCATTTTCTTCATTTGCTCTATATACTTCAAATCCCTGATTATCATTTTCAGATTTAGTTCTCCAGGTTAAAATGACATTGGCATTTTCAAATTTTGCACTAAGGTTCTCTATTTCAATTGGTAATTGAATATACGTTCCAATATATATTGTATAGTCATTATCATTTTCATAATATTTTTTGAAACTTGTAGATTCCGGAAATTTAATATCCCCAATTTGAGAGTATATCCATCCTGTTTCTGGAATATCACTTACTATTGTAAACTCACCGGTATTAACTTTATCAAAGGTACAAAGCCCATTTGAATCTGTAATACAGGTCTGAATTTTAATATCGTTAGCATCATATAAAATTATGTTTCCTTCAGAAAGATAAGGTTCATTTATATCATATTCTCCATTCCGGTTTAAATCATTATATTTACGAACAGAAATATTAATATTTGGATGATTTTCTACGGTGATGGAAAAACCAGGTTGATCATTTATCCTTTTACCATTTATATAAAAACAATCACTAATCATAGAAGTAATAGTTAATTCATAGTCAGAAGCGTTTTCCAATAAAAAAATCGTTTGTATTTTAATGGTTTGATTTGGTTCAATATCACCAAAATAGGTAGTAAGATCAACCCATTCAAGAAAAAGACTTGTATTGTTAATGCCATTTGCTTTAGGCTCACCACCAATGTACTTCGCTGATTCAGAAAAGGAATTATATAATGGAAGTATATCAATAGTATCAGTACTTGTATTCTTAATTGAAATAATAAAAAATATTTTATTATCTTTATCAGGAATTGGTTGATCGTTGGTTATTTGAATATTTAATCCTGAATCATTTGCAAATACATTTGTACAAAAAACAACAATTAATAAAATTAAACATGTTAAATATATCGACCATCTACTATATAATATTTTGTTTTTCTTAATGTAATTCATTATTAACTAATTTTAATATTTTTTCAATTATTTGATATTTACTAATAGTTCAAACTTAAAAAATTACAAATAATTTTTTAAGTAATTATTGTTAAAATCTTCATGATTTGTTGTGCTGAGTAATATTATATAAACTTTATTAATTTATTGTTTTATTAATGTAGATGCAATAATTGTTTTTATCAGTATTGTTTTTTTTGAACAGGCAGGAATGCCTGTACTACAATAATAGCCATCAGGTCTTTCGTTTTTTCTTTTTGGCTGAAGGAAATAATACATTATTTAATATTAATCGATAACCTGGAGAGTGTTTATGCAGCTCGAGTTTGGTTTTAGGATCACCTACATAATGTTTATAATCTTCAGGGTCGTGACCGCCTAAAAATGTAAATGTGCCTTGTCCAAAATTACCATGTAGATATTTCACCTGGTCACCTTCTACTACCTCACCCATGATTATAACTGAAGATTTAATTTTATCTCTTAAATAGCCTGTAGTCTGTCCCATGAACCCTTTTATTGTTCTTACATGATTTTGTGTTAGCATGGTAGGAATTGGGTCATATTTGGCAGAAAATTCAAATAAAGTAAAATAATCTCTCATAGCTCCGGGTGCAATAGGTTTATTACTTGGGGGAAAATCAATATCAGATAATTCATATACAAAGGGATTTGTATATAATCTAAAATCTTTAAAAGCTAATGTTTTATTATAATCAAGTTTATTATTTACATTTTTGTCAGGAGGTGTGCCATCAAAAGGTGTTGATACAATATCTACATTTTCTGCTGCGAGAGCGATATCGAGAGCATCTGTGGCAGAGCACATAGCAAATAAAAAACCACCATCTTCTACAAATTTTTTAATTTTTCGAGCTATTGCTTTTTTTTGTTCTGAAACGGAATTATAACCAAATTTTTTGGCCATTGCTTCAAAATCTGATACCTGCTCTATATACCATTTTTGTTGACGATAATTTCCATAAAATTTTCCATATTGTCCTGTAAAATCTTCATGATGTAGATGTATCCAATCATATTCAGATAATTTACCTGTTAATACATCATCATCCCATACAATATCATAATCAATTTCAGCATAAGAAAGTGCAAGTGTAACTGCATCATCCCAGGGTTGTTTATTTGGTGGTGAATAAATTGCAATTTTCGAATCTTTCTCAAGAAAAATCACATCCATATTACTTTCATCGATTTCTGAATATATATTTAATACTTGAGCACTCGTAATTGATTCTCCTGAAACACCACGTAATTGCATTTCACTAATGATGCCATCATGTTTATCCATCATAAAAGAACCACCGCGATAGTTTAATAACCATTCAACCCGAATACCTTGTTTGAGTACCCAATAAGTTATACCATAAGCTTTTAAATGATCAGTTTGGCTTATATCCATTGGAATTAATATTTTCTGTGCAAACAACGATGTACTCAATAAAATAATCAATATAATCTTTTTCATTTTATCCTTTATATTTAATTTTTTATAAAATTAGATGTTTTATTTTTATAATTTTCTAAGATTTTTCCGTGCAGTATCAGAATAAAAGGATTTTGGATAATCCAAAAGTATTATCTTATACCATTTTTTTGCCTTTTCAAACTGCTTCTTTTTCATGCAAATATCAGCTAACATTATTACTGCATTATCTGCATATTTACTCTTCTTTGAAATTAATACTTCTACAGTTTGTTCTGCACCTTCTAAATAATTAAACTGTAAATCTACCTGTGCAAGACGAAAAAGAGCAACTTCAATAATAGGTGTATCTTCAAAATTTTGGATAATATAATTATAAACTGCTCCTGCCTCTGAAAGATTATTTCTATGTATTAAAAATTCACCTTTTAGAAATAGTCTAAAAGCCTTTTTGCTTAATTCATTTTTTTTATTATAATTATCTTCTAAAAAATTCATTAATTCAAATACATCATTGAAATATTTACTATTGATACCCAGCGTTCTTAGTAGATTCGTTTTTTGATTCAACAATGTATCCAAATCACCAACTATATATTCTGAAAAAATTTTGTAAACAATTAGTGTTTTTTTAAAATTTTTATCTCGTGTTGTTAATTTTTTATTTAATAATTCTAAAGCAGGTTCAATATCTCCTTTCGCAATCATAATCTTAATTTTATGCATAAAACAGTCATTTTTAAAATTAGTGCTGTTTGAATATTTTTCTGCCTGCTCAAACAGATCGAAGGCTCCATCGTAGTCATTTATTACATAAAATCTCAAACTTGCAAGTCTATATAATGAATTTGCAGAAAGGGTTTTATTTTCTAAGGATAAACCAAGGGAATCATAAATATCAAAAGCTTTTCTTAAATCTTTATTTTCATCACTAATATCATAGATGAAATCGGTATTAAAAAATATATTTCCAGTATATAAATATTTCATTGGAGAAATATTTTCAGTTTGCAAAATATTTTGCTCAGCAGAATTAGCTATACCTAATAAAGCTTCGGGTACTATTTTTTCAAACTCAGAGGAAGCAATTATTCTTGCGTAAATATTTTCGGCAGTTTGATTTTCTCTTTCTTTTAATACATCTTCAGCTAATTTCATTATATATTTTCCGGAATTTCCGGTCATGCTTTCTATGATAAATACTTCATCAGTTACTTTAGAATAGTCTTTATTTCTAAATAGAAAATCTGCTCTAATCTTTCTGAGTCTTACATCATTGTTCATACTTAATTCATTTATAAATAAAGAATCAACTGCGTTAAAAGTAATTTCATCATTTGGAAATTTGAAAAACATATTACTAACATATATTTCATTGTTCTTATTTTGCCTGAAGAATTTTAAATATTCAATTGCAGAATCTATAAATTTATTATCTGAAAAATAATGATCTCCTAATTGACGAGAAAAAAGTGTATTGTTTTTGTGTATCTTACGACCATCTAATAATAATTTTTTGGCTTTCTCATTTATTCCTAATTTGATGAAAGTATAATACATTTGATTAATAAATATTTCTGAATAATTATTTGTTTTGAGACATTTTTTCCAATATTTATATGCTTTTACTGTATCTTGCTGGAGAAAATAAATTTGCCCTAAATCAATAATACTTCTAGGGTTATCAGGATTATGCTCTAAAGATTTTTTTACAACAATTTCTAATCGATTATATTTTTTTAATTTAAATAATAATTCAGAATATTTTTTGTAATAATCATCATTTTCAGGTTCATACTGGAATAGATGTCGATATATTTCTAATGCCTGTTCATTTTGTCCACGTTGTTCCAGTTTCATTGCATTATAAAAATTTTTCCGCATTAACTCCTGATCTTTATCAATGATTTTCCAGTTTTGACCAAAACCGGAACTCATTAGAATTAATAGTAAAATCAATAAATATTTTTGTCTATTTTTTTTCACTATTTTCCTTTTTTGAAAGTTCTTCAAAATAAAGTCTTATAATTTCTTCATACTCGCTGGAATAGCCATTCTGTAAGGCTTTTTCAAGATTTTCTTGTAACAGACTTCTTCTTTTTCCTAAATTTTTTGGTAATTCCCCCGGTGGAACCAATTCAATAAATCTACCACTTTTACTTTCACGCTCTTTTTTAAAACTCTGAGTTCGCATTGATTTTTGAGCATCGAGCAACCTGGTAAGAATTCGATTTTGTCTTTCAATAGTTTTTCTCAATATTTTATTGTTATACAAATCTTTAATAACATCTTCCATATCCTTGGCAATTCCACTTAAGTTACCTGTCTGTTTACTTGCAGATTGTTGTAATTCTTGCTGTAATTCTTGCAATGATTGTCGTAATTGTTGCTGCCTTGCTGCCATATTTTGTAATGATTGTTGTCTTCCACCATTCATTGGTTTAGGTTGCCCCATTCCTAATTTTTCTGTTTCACTGTTCAGACCTTTTTGCTGTCCTGCCATTTTTTCAAGTTGTTTTGCATAATTTTCAAAACCTGAAGATGATCCGGACTGTTGTAATGCATCCATTGAAGCCAAAAGTTTCAAAGAGACTGAATTTAATGCATTACATGCTTTCCCCCCTTTTTGTGCTGCAAAATGTGGATTTCTATCTTCCATATTTTTTATTGCACCTCTCATTTGGGAAGAAGCTTTCCCCAAATCTTTTCCAACATCAGATGAAATACCAAAAGTTTTATTTGATAATTCTGTAATATCTTTAATAATGTTTACCAGATTTTGTTCTATATTTTGTTGATCTACAGCAAGTTCCATAAGTTTTTCACTTCGCCTGGAAGTCTTTTTTATATCAATGTTCATCTGCTCTTGAATTTGTGAAAGTTCTAAAGTATTACCAATAATTTTTGTAAAGTCTGATATTACTTCGTCCATATTTTGCTGATTAAATTCCTGTTGAAATTGCTGAAGCATTTGTTGAATATCCTGCATTTTTTCACTTGCACTCTTGCTGGATTTTTTAGAAGATTCACTAGAATTTTGATCCATTGCTTCTTTCGCAGATTCCAAATCTTCTTTGAGACCACTTTGAATCATTTCTTCTATTATCTGTTCCAGTTTTTTATCAGGCATTAAAGGGAATTCTTTCATATCTTCTGATATAGTTTCCATTCGGTCTTTTAATATTTCAGAATCTCTAAAAATATTTTTCTCTTCTTTCGAGTATTCTTCCCAATCGGATTTTTTCGGATTTGTATTTTGATCAACTTCTTTGGTTAATGAATCCTGTCTGGATGTCAAATCATCAATTCTCTTTACAAGTTCATCGACACTTTGCTCAATTTGCACTCTTTTGAAAAGTTCCAGCATTCTGTCGAGTTCTTTAGAAAATTCATCATGAGTTGTTTGAAACTTATCTAATGCGAACTTAGTTTCTTTGGGATTCATTTTCTCTAAAGCTTTTTGAAGTTTTTCCATGGCAGCTTTTAGTTCCGGTGACATGATGTTTTTAAAAGCTTCCTGTAGTTTTGTGTACTTTTCAAGAGTTTCATCACTGAAAAGTTGATTCTCTTTTCCTTTATCCAAAATATCATCAATCTTCTCAGCCATTTTATTAATTTTCTTTTCAGTTTCCCGAGTATTAAAAATTTCTTTTTGTAATTGTTCTTTCTGTTCCCATTTAATTTTTGGATCTTTTAATAATTTACGTGAAATCTCTTCCAGCACTTCTTTTGTTGATTTTAGTTCTGATAAAATCTCCAAACCTTCATCTTCAATATCAGTCTGTTTTTCTGATAAATTATTGAACATATCATTCAGAGATGGGAAAAAACCGGAAATTGATATAGTAGCAGCTTTTTTAGGACCATTAATAATATCATTATCATAAATCTCAATATAGAATTCTATTCCATCTTCAGGTGCTAAACCTAGATCAGAAACATTCCAATTATAAAATTGCTCCTGAAACGTTATATCCGGATTATCTAAAGGAAAAATCTGTTTTGCCTGATTATTTAGTTTACGCCCATACTTTTTCAATAAACTATAATGTATTTTAGCTCTGGAAAATCCAAAATCATCACTAATCCGAATACCTAAAGGAATATCCATTGTTTCGGATAATTCAAAATCCTGAGTTGGTGTTAATAATTTAATCATTGGATAGGAATCGGGATTAAGATTTATTTTATAAGAAACCGGATCAATATTACTAATACTATCTTCATCGAAAATAATAATTTTAAATTGATCTTCAGTTAATACTGTGAATTTAATATTAGAAGAATAACCATCAACTTTTAGCATTTTATCATTACTATTATCAAAATCTAAATAAGCATTACTAATTTGTTTGCTCGTTGTAATATTCAAAGTAATCTCAGATCCTGACATTGCATAAATATCTGGATTATTGGTTTTTTTAATTTTTTCTTCAATATCTGTATATTCAGGATATTTTACACTGATTTGTGTTTTATTAATTCTAGGTCTGTTTGTAACAAAAACAGTGTCAAACCCTGAACTAATCCTTTCCCATGGTGTAAAGATAGAATTATTTTCAGCAAATGCCTCATATATAAAATCATGACGAACTGAATATATTTCAGAATATCCATATCCCATAGAATCAAGAATAATTTCTTTTTCAGATGTATAATCATCAAAAATTATATTCAGGTTCAATTTTTCAGGAAACTCACCACTGCAATAAAATTCGACCTTAGTTGTATCACCACCTAAAATTTCCATATTTCCATTTTCTGAAATTATCTGAAATGGTAATGGTATTGGGTATTTAGTATTAGAATGTAATAATCTATCAAATGCTGAAAAATAAAATTCGCCGGATGTTAATCCAAGAATTCCTATTACAAAAATGATTATAAAAGAAATTAAATAAGTCTTTTTGAAAATATCATGTGGAATAAAAGAATCAAACGTAACTTGTTTTAACCGTACTGACATTTTTCGTAAAGATTCAATAACTAAACCGGTTGAATATCCTTTTTCCTTTTTTGTCAACTGATTATTTAACTGTAAACTATTTAGGAGTGTATCAGAAATTTCAGGGTATTTTTCCCCTATTGATTTTGCCAAACTATAATCATTAAAATTTTTCAAAAAGGATTTTCGAACAAGTATGTAAATGATAATTGGACCAATCAAACCTAAAACAAATGAAGTTATAATGCCTATATTTAATATTTGCCTTATAGAACATTCAAAATAAAATATTCCTTCCAGTCCAATTATGAAGATAAATAATAGTAATATAATTTGAAAAAATCTGGTAAATGCATAAAGAGAAAAATGCAGTGCAAGTTTTTGTCGGACTCTATCAATTTTGTTGATGATATATAAATAGTCGGTGTTAATATTTTGATTTTTCATATTTATCATTGTTTAATGAGTTAATGAATACATTATAATATTTGCACCCATTTTCAAGGCTTCTAATCTTTTTTCTTCAGGATCATTATGAACATTCTGAGATTCCCAGCCATCTCCAAGATCAGATTCATAAGAATAAAAAACTACAAATCTGTTCTCGACAAAAATACCTAATCCAACCGGCTGCTTATTATCATGTTCATGAATTTTTGGTAATCCATTTGGAAATTTATAAATCATATGAAATATAGGATGTGAATATGGAATTTCAACAAGGTCAATATTAGGGAATACTCTTTTTATTTCCCGTCTGAATGACTTATCCATCCCATAATTATCATCTGCATGAAGGAATCCTCCTGTTGTAAGATATTTCCTTAGTCTAAGAATTTCAGTATCGGTAAATTTTATATTTCCATGACCTGTCATATAAATATAAGGATAAGCAAAAAAATTGTTGTCCATTATAGATATATGCTTATCTTTCGAATGTGCATTAATTGGAATATTTTCATTAATAAATTCTAAAAGATTGGGAATAGAACTCTGATCACTATACCAATCACCTCCACCGCCATATTTCAGACGAGCAATTGTGAATTTTCCATAATAATCTTTTTCCTGTGAGAATAATTGGATTGACATTAAAATAATTAAAAATATAATTAATATAGTATTATTAGTTTTGGTCATATCGTTATAAAAAATTCCTTTTAGTTTCTATTTTACTCAATAAAAATACAACGTGTTGATAGAATAAACAAGACCGGAAAATATAATTGAATGAATTAAATTTGTATAGAAATTAGGGATAAGTGCGGAGAGAGGGAGATTCGAACTCCCGGTAGCATTCACTACACACGCTTTCCAAGCGTGCTCCTTAAGCCACTCGGACATCTCTCCATAAAAAGCCTCATAGTATAATTGAATTTAAAATAATTGACAAGTATAAAATTTGTTAAATTATATTGTATTGAGATGATAAAACATTATAATTTACCTTCTTTTTTTAGTTTTTTGTAAATTTCAGGATACAGATCTCTTGTGCAATCCGGGCATAAGCCATGTGTAAAATCAGCTTCAGATCGATCTCTGATATAAATTTCAACTTCTTCCCAGTAATCATCATCAGAACGTACTTTTTTACACCCTGCACAGATTGGAATCAAACCTTTTAAGGTCTTTATTTTTCCCATTGCATCTGTCAATTCTGATATCAGTTTTTCTCTTTCTTCTTCCTGTTCCTTCTTCTCTGTAATATCTCTTATCACAAAAATAAAGGATTCTAATACATCATTTATAAAAAGTGGAGTTATTTTTATATGACAAATAAAAATATTCTGGTTTTTTTTGATATTTTCTTCTTCAAGTTCCCAACAACCGCCGGATTTTACAATATTTGTCATTTCATTTTTATTTTTCGAAAGAAAATCTCTGGATAATAATTTTTTGAAATTTAGACTTAAATATTCCTGTTCTGTATATCCATATAATTTTTGGGCAGCATTATTAGAAAATGTGATGTTAAAATTAAGATCAGTAGTAATAATGGAATCTGAAGTTTGTTTAGTAATAGAACTAAGAAACTTAATTTCATCATTGGCAATTGCTAATTTTTCATCTTTAATTTGGTTATCCAAAACATGTAGAACAACATCAGGTAATAAATTTAAAAATTCTGTATCTTTTGCAAGATAATCTTTTGCTCCAAGTTTAAAGAGATCTACAGCAATTTCCTGATTTCCCTGACCGGTCATCGCAATAAATGGAAGATTATAACCTTTTTCCTGAAATGTGAGAATGAGTTCTTTTGAATTCATATCAAGAAGCATATAATCTAATATCAAAATAAAATTTTTGGATTCATTTTTAATGATTTCAAGAGCTTCATTACCTGAAAAAGCCTGCATACAATTAAGATTTATTCTATTTAATTTTTTCCTGATAAGATTATTTAAACCTTCATCATCATCAATAATTAAAAAAGTATAATCTTTTAATTTATTTTGCATTTCAACCAACTTTCATGATTATGCAATTGAATTTTCCTGACCTTTGAAATATTGAATAAACTTATCTATGATATTTGAAAAATCTCAGGAGAGGACAGGTTTTACAATATATCCGTTGGCTCCAAGTTCATAGCATAGTGACATTTCTCGAGGATCGTCTGTTGTAGAAAAAATAATAATTGGAATTGATGATAATCGATTATCATTTTTTATTGATTTTAAAACACCAATTCCATCAACTTTAGGCATTTTTATATCAAGGATCAGGACAAAATGTATTCCATCCTGGATTTTTAAAATCCCTGTGTTTGTTAAGTAATTAATAAGTTCATCACCATTAAGAAAATGTAATATAGGGTTTGATACACCTGCCCGTTCAAAATTTTTCTTTAATAATTTTGCATGTCCCAAATCATCTTCAGCTAACAAAATAACAATATTCTTATCCATATATTTGTCAATCTTACCTATTCATATTTTATATATTACACATCTTTCATCATTTCAATAATAATTGGGTATTTATGAAAAAAAACAATAATAATCAACTGAATAATTTAGTTTTCAATAAAGAAGCAGTATTCAATTTTTAAAATTATTGAAAATTAATTCTGATGAAATCGTAAAAAGTATTTTTCAACGCAGAGACCGCAAAGATCGCAGAGAC
>JAOZSG010000352.1 GCA_029939785.1 Fidelibacterota bacterium
ATACGGCCAAGGCCGAGACATTATTATTAAAAAGGAATGTCGTTCAGTTTGAATAAATTTAGTTAATGGTAATCCAGGATGGGGAAGAACGTGAGGTAAAAATGAAGACGTTAGTAATAATAATTATTAGTTTAACTCTGCAGTTAGATTTTTAGACTATCATAATTGAATAGAAGGCTGGGGATAATAACTCAGCCTTTTTTTATTTGCTGAATTAACCAAAGAAGAATTGCCCATTGAAAAGCATCACTTGTAAATCTTATGGATGATAATTTAAATTTTGCTATTTTATATAAAAATGGTAAATCCTGAACAGCAGGTAAAACAAATGGTGCAATAAAAAATGGATTTGGTTGAATCCCTTTCTCTTGGAATTTTTTCAAATTGTTCTGAAATAATTTTGAATCTTTCCAAAAACAGCCGATGGAAGCAAGCAATAAATAATCCAAAGACGTTGTAGGTTTTACTTTATTCGTTAGTTGGATAATCTGTGATTCACAATCATATAATTCAGATATTCTCCCCCAGTGAATTGCTCTTGAAATAAAATATAATATTATCAATGGATAGGGATAGTATGGACTAAGTTCAAAGGATTTTGTCAGAATTAAATCAGTGGATAATATTGCTTTTATAAAGTTGATAGTTTCATGACTACCTGGAATATCCAAATGATTATTTTGACCTAAAAACCAAAGAATGTTTGCATTAACTGTAATATCTATATTTTCCATTTTTCTTTTTTTACAAAGTTGACGAGGAGGAAACCATGTCAAAAATATATTATGTGTATATGGAAGGTCTTTTTGATAATATGGAAGTCTAAAAACCTTATTATCCATCCTATAAAAAATTAATTCATTAATAATTTTTTCAATCATTCCTTGTTCCTGTAAAGCAATTTGCTGCATACAGGTACAATCGGCATCAGGGCTAAGTGTAAGAAAATCAAATTGTTTTAGTATCAGAGAATTGTCAATTCTTGATTTTCCATTAATAATTGGCCACATGTAAGTCAAATGATCTTTTTGATATCTTTTTATTGTATCTTTTGTAATATCAATATTTTTTAATAATTGTTTATCAGCAATTTTACAATGATCAAGAATAGCCAGGATATTTGAACTGATAAAAGGTGAGAAATCCTGAATTTTTCGGAAGTAATATCGTTTAGATATAAACTCACCTTTTGAGTGCAGATTGTTAAGATTTTGAATTATCAGTTGTTCACTGAACACGTCTATCCTTTATAAGGGGAGACTTCAATATTAACATTTAAAGAATCACCTAATTCGTCCATACGATCAACCCAGTTATGAAAAGTTATTTTCGGAGGAGTCAAAATAATAGCAGTCATTGTAAAAAGGAGTGTACCACTCATAGGTGCTGCTATTGTATGTGTTTCCATTGATTCAATATTTATTCCTTTTTCTGCAATATAATGAGTAATCTCGTTAATTATACCTTCATGATCTGCACCACTTACTGTAATTTGATAAGGTAGCCATCCTTTATATTTTGTGGATTGTTTAGGTTCTGTTTCCTTTATAACAATTTGGAAACCATTATTTTTTAATTTTATAAGTGCATTTTCCAATTCATTGGTTTTTGTAATTTCAACAGAGATTAAAACCAGCATAGCAAATTCACCGCCTAAACGTGCCATTCGACTTTCATCTACATTGCCATTATAATTCCGTACAATTTTTGATACCTGATCAACTATTCCAACATTATCCGGACCAATAAGTGATAATATTAAATTTTTATTCATTTGGTTTCTCCTTAATTTTAAAATTAATCAATACTGATAAACTCGTAGAAAGTATTTTTTAATGTTTCGCATAATACAGCAAGGCTCGTAAAGAACGCAATTGTTATTTTTGAAGGTCCACGTATCCGCTTCTCTTTAGTAATTTAAACATTTGGCCTTCACTACTTGTTGGTTTTGCTGCTCTTTTTAGCCAACCTGTGAATAGCCAGTCAAGGTAATGTTTGTGTCCGCTTTCTCTCCACCTATCATTCAGTCCCAGATGTTTGGTTTTATCATCATATGTTTCAACAATTTTATCAAGTTCAGTATTTGTTAATTGATGATACTCTTCATCATGTATTATGCCAAGACCTTCAAGTCTGCCTTTTTTATATTTTGGTTCTTCTGTTGGGTATCCCATTACCATTGCAATCAGAGGGTAACAGTTTTCCTTTGGTAACTTAAGAATATCATAAACTCTATTCATATCACCTCTATGGATACCATTAGTTAGCAGAAAATCAATTCCCAAAGATTTTGCTGCAATTCCTGCAGTTTGAGCTACAAGTGCTGTGTTTGTGCAACCTGTTATAAAATTATTAATATTATCTACATAATATGGATGATTGAGATGTTTAGCAGTAGCTTTCAAACGATTATGATCTACACAAAAAACTAACATATGACTTCCTTCATAGCCACACACTTTTTTCATTTTTTTGCGATCTTTTACCACAACTACAGAATAAGTCTGCATATTTGATGAGTTCGCAGCCTGTAAACTTGATTTAAGTATAGTCTGAATTTCTGTTTCGGGAATTTCTTGTTTTGTAAAATTACCATGAATAGTTCTCAAACTATTGATTGTTGAAATTGTATCGTTAGTTTTAATAGAATTATTACTTTCTTTTTTTGCTTTTGCGTGTGGAGTTAGAAATAATGATGTTAATCCAAAAGCCAGACCTTTTTTTAGAAAATTACGTCTGAATAAATTCTTGCTCATAAGTGACTCCTTTTAAAATTGTATTGGTTATTTTATCTTTTTTTTGTACTTCTAAACCGATCTTTCCAAATTTTTTCCAGATAATTTTTCAAACTTGATTCGCGTCCAATATCTGTTGGTTCATATAAATTTGGTAATTTAATATTTTCGGGGAAATAATTTTGATCTACAAAATGTCCGGGAAAATCATGTGGGTATTTATATTCTTTACCATAGCCTTCGTTTTTCATCAATTTGGTTGGAGCATTTCTGAGATGGAGAGGAATATTTGGTTGATCTCCTCGAGTGACAACTGCTTTTGCTCTGTTATACGCCATATATGAAGCATTGCTTTTGGGTGAAGATGCGAGATAGGTTGTTATTTGTGCAAGTATAATTCCTGCTTCCGGCAATCCAATATTATGAACAGCCTGCATTCCAGTTGTAGCCAACATTAGTGCAGAAGGATTTGCATTGCCTACATCTTCACTTGCAGCAATTATAAGTCTTCGGGCGATAAACATTGGATCTTCACCACCTTCCAGCATAATTGTCATCCAGTAAACTGCAGCATCGGGATCACTTCCTCGAATACTTTTTATAAATGCTGATATAGTATCGTAATGATAATCGGCTTTTTTATCATAAAGAAGATTTTTATTTTGAAGTGCTTCGTTTACTTCATTTATTGTAATTGTTGCGGTATTATCGTCAGTTTTTCCAAGTTCAACGGCTATTTCCAGACCATTTAATAATTTTCTTGCATCGCCATTAACATTATTTACAAGT
>JAOZSG010000353.1 GCA_029939785.1 Fidelibacterota bacterium
ACGGCTTGCAACAAATTCACGCTTATTTGTTTGGCGGCTTGTATGATTTTGCGGGGCAAATTAGGCAAAAAAATATTTCAAAAGGCGGTTTTCAATTTGCTGTATCACGCTTTTTGGGCGAAACATTAAAGCAAATAGAAGTAATGCCCGAAACTACATTTGACAAAATCGTGAATAAATATGTAGAAATGAACATTGCACATCCGTTTATGGAAGGTAATGGCAGAACAACTCGAATATGGTTGGATTTGATATTGAAAAAACGCCTAAAAAAATGTGTAGATTGGAGTAAAATAGGCAAAAAAGATTATATGAACGCAATGATGCAAAGCCCAACAAACAGCAACGTTCTAAAAAAACTATTGAAAAATGTTTTAACCGACAAAATCAACGACCGCGAAATGTTTATAAAAGGAATTGACTATTCGTATTACTACGAAGAAAATGATTAAGACAAAAATAATTTGCATAGGCAGAACAACAGAAAAGTCAACTCATAACAAAGTATAAAATTTAAATTGAGTTGGTCTTATTATTTAAAATCTGTGCAGATCAGTTCAATCCGTTTGATTCGTGTACTATTTTTCCCATTTTTAACAATAGTGTCGCACCTAAAGGTGCTTTAATACATTAGATAATCATTTTTTTTACAAATAGGAATGCACCTCTGGTGCTTGAAAAATTACATAATTCTAAGATTAAACCCCTGATATTTTGGTGATTAACAGACACAATACTGTTGTGGCCTTCCGAAGATATCTTCAGGAATTAGTAGATTTTTTTTACACTTATTAAATTAATCTTCGGAGGTTTTTATTGATTTTTCCTTTGTCCTTGGATATTCCGTGTTGGATATTTAGAATGGTGCTAATTGGTATTTGATTTCAGCAACAGCGTAGCGATTCTATTTGTAATAATTTATTCAGCCACTCAAAAACACGGTATCTTTAGGTACGATACTATTACATCAAAACTAAGATAATTGTTTACGCCAAATCCGGAGTTCTTTAATTACGAGGATGTCAAATATAATTATATAAAAACATATTCGTCTGGAAATTTTTTAATAGAATTCGAAATTTGTTATTGATTATAATATTTTAATTATGTAATGTACGCTTGAGTATTTTTTGGGAAGTGTTTTACTTTACATTGTGGGCAAGTTATTAAAATGGCACAGGTTAATTGTGACTGACGTGGCGGAGCATTAAGTAAACTATGACAGAAAATAAATATAAACCAAAATTATTAGATCAATTACGAGATATTATAAGAATGAAACATTATAGTTTTCGTACTGAAAAAACTTATTCTCAATGGGTAAAAAGATTTATCCTATTTCACAATAAAAAACATCCAAAAGATATGGGAGGAAATGAAATTCGTAGTTTTCTGAATCATCTTGCTGTAAATAAAAAGTCCTCAGCTTCAACCCAAAACCAGGCACTTTGTTCAATTATATTTCTATATAAAGAAGTTTTGAATATTGAAATTGGTGAAATTGATGCAATTATCTGGGCAAAAAATCCGGAAAGATTACCTTGTGTTTTTTCTAAAAAAGAAGTTAAAGAAATATTAAGTGAGATGACTGGAATTTATAAAATTATGGCAACATTACTTTATGGTGGTGGTTTACGATTGAGTGAATGTTTATCACTTCGGGTAAAAGACATAGATTTTGATTATCAACAAATTATTATTCGTTGTGGAAAAGGTGGGAAAGACAGAGTGACAATATTGCCGGATTCTGTTGTTAAACCTTTGAAGGAACATATTGAAAAAGTAAAGAAAATTCATGAAAAGGATATACAAGATGGTTTTGATTCTGTCTATATGCCGTATGCTCTTGAACGAAAATACCCTAATGCTGGGAAAGAAATTGGTTGGCGTTTTTTATTCCCCGGAAAAACTATAGCAAAAGATCCAAGATCAAAAATTAAACGCCGTCATCATCTTCATTCAAGTGTATTACAGCGAGCAGTGAAAACAGGGATTCAAAATGCCGGAATTGTGAAACAAGGTGGATGTCATACTCTTCGTCATAGTTTTGCTACTCATTTATTGGAAGATGGAGTAAATATTCGAACAGTTCAGGAATTACTCGGACATAAAAACTTAGAAACTACAATGATTTATACTCATGTAATGGATAAGAAAAAAATTGGTGTAAAAAGCCCGGCGGATGATTTATAAAGTCAATAATTTCATAATCTCTGACTTTGAGATATTAATGATACTGGATAATTTGTAGAATTTATTTGGAGTGTTTGGAGTAATGTCCGATAATCGGCGGTTGGGTGAAAAAGAGTTGGGAATTTGTTGGAGTGTTGGAATAATGGAGTGAATCCAAAAGCATAGCGTAGTGTGCGATTAAAATAAACTTAAGATGAAATAAATATGGCATTAATAACAACAAAAACATTATTACCCGGGAAACCCGGTACAAAAAAAGAATGTAGTATCTATGGTGATGATCTTGTGTGTATAAGATATAAAAATGATATTGAGAGGAATCTCAAAATCAAAACGGTAGAACTTATTGTTGAACAAAAAGTTTGGAATAAAAAATCTGATAAAATCCCTCCAAATAAAAAAGTTTATATCAAAATTGGTTTTGATGAAATACAATTAAGAAGATTAGTTCATCATGCTGGTGGTATTTGGATTTCTACGAAAAAATTATGGAAAATGAATTATGGAGAAGTTGTCAATTTGAATTTAGAAGATAGAATTTGTTGATTAAATAAAATAACTTGTTTATTTTTATAATTAAATATAATTTTTAAGGTTAATTGAATAATGTTTTGGAGTTTTAATGCCAACTATTTCAATGTTTTATGGAATTCTTATTTTTATGTATTTCTATGATGATAAAAAACATAATTGTCCTCATATACATGCGGAATATGGAGAGTATGAAGTTTCAATTGCTATTAAGGATGGTTCTGTATTAAGTGGAGAACTGCCTAAGAACAAAATGAAATTAGTACAAGCATGGATCGAAATTCATAAAGAAGATTTGCTAGCTGATTGGAAGTTAGCAGTTGCAGGAGAACCTGTTTATAAAATTGAACCTTTGAAATAAGGAGATTCTTTTGGATACAATTAAAAAAGCTGCACCACTAGATGATTATAAAATAGAAATAATTACAAGTAGCGGAATTTCGGGTATATTTGATGTCAAACCATATTTGAAGGGTACTGCTTTTAAGGAACTTATGGATGAAACCTATTTTCGTAAAGTGAGACCTGCTCATCGTGGAATTCGATGGCCTAATGAACAAGATTTTAGTTCAGATACAATAATATGGGATATTCAAAATAATTTAACAAATATTTAAATGTATAATAATTTTTATAAAAGAAAAAAAATCTTCCTAAATATAGACATTTAGAGATCCCTATATATAGGAAGTTTTTAATTTTGTTTCTAAATATAGATATAAGTTCCCATATGTAGGAATTAGTAAAAAG